>JBQCFB010000132.1:0-3123 GCA_051959715.1 Pseudolabrys sp. | reverse complement strand
CACCTGGCCGACCGTGCGCCGGGTGAAGTTCATCTCGCGCACGATCATGGCGACGAAGTTGACCGAGGCGATCGACAGCGCCGTGCCGAGGAAGAGCGCGGTGACGATGCGCTTGCCGGGATCGGACAGGAGCGAGTCGGGTAGGGCGAGCCCGAGGCCGACGCCGCAGCTGAACGGGATGACGATGCCCATCAGCGAGGCGAAGACGGCGGCGCGGCCGGTCTGCCGCACCAGCTTGAGGTCGGTATCCATGCCGGTGATCAGCAGCAGGAACAGCACGCCGACCTGGGCGATGCCGTTGATCATCGCCTTCTGGTCCGTGGCCTGCGGGAACATCAGGTCGTGCGCGCCGGGAAAGAAGAAGCCGAGCAGCGATGGTCCGAGAATGAGGCCGGCGATGAGCTGGCCCATGACCGCCGGCTGCTTGATCCGCAGCATGACCTCGCCGAGCAGGCGGCCGACCAGCATCAGGAGCAGGACTTCGGCGAGGAAGATGACCACCGACGGGCCCTTGGCCTCGCCAGGCGCCTCCGCCAGTGCGGGTGCGACCGCCAGCAGCGCGAAGGCGATGGCGCCTGCCGCGATCCAGCCGCTCCGGGGCCGCAGGCGGGGCAGGGGCATGCGTCGGCTCTCCGTTGCACGGGCAGTCGGTCTGGCGAGGCGGTCCGCGCGGATTTCCGGCGCGCGTGCGAGGGCAACGCCGCACCCTTGGCGGCGCTCCGTCTCACGCGGTTTTCGACGAAAATCCGGACGGTCGGTCAGGCCTGACACAACACCCTGGGAACCCCGAAAGTTCCACAGGGGCGCCTGGGGCTTTGTTGCGAGGCGTTCGCAACTGGCTTGACCCGGAACGAGAGATCTGCGATTTTGTTGCTACTAATTCGCAACTGCAGCGTCGTCCATCACCGAGCGGCCGTGCGCGAAATGAGCAGTCTTCCTTCGGCCAACGAGCCCTTCGGCCCCATGCACGATCCTGCTTCCGGCTGGCGATTGCGGTCCGGCGACACGCCTCAGCGGCCGAGCCTTGCCGAAGTCCATGCCACCATCCCGGTGCCGAGTGAGGGGACGTGGCTGCGCCGCCTGATCGCCTTCTCGGGCCCCGGCTACATGGTCTCGGTCGGCTACATGGACCCGGGCAACTGGGCGACCGATCTCGCCGGCGGCTCGCGCTTTGGCTACACGCTGCTCGCCGTCGTCATGCTGTCGAACCTGATGGCGATCCTGCTTCAGGCGCTCGCCGCGCGGCTCGGCATCGCCACCGGCCGCGATCTGGCGCAGGCCTGCCGCGACGCCTATCCGCGGCCAGTCGGTTACGTGCTGTGGTTCGCCTGCGAACTGGCGATCATCGCCTGCGACCTCGCCGAGGTGATCGGCACCGCCATCGCGCTCAACCTGCTGTTCGGCATTCCGCTGATCGCCGGCGCGCTCGTCACCGCGCTCGACGCCTTCCTGGTGCTGCTGCTGATGAGCTACGGCTTCCGTTTCCTCGAAGCCTTCATCGTTGCGCTGCTGATCGTCATCGCCGGCTGCTTCGCGGTGCAGATCGCGCTCGCCGCGCCGCCGGTCGCCGACGTGCTCGGCGGCTTCCTGCCGTCGCGCGAGATCGTCACCAATCCGGAGATGCTCTACATCGCCATCGGCATCCTCGGCGCGACGGTGATGCCGCATAACCTTTATCTGCATTCCTCGATCGTGCAGACGCGCCGCTTCGAGCAGAGCGACACGGGCCGCGGCCACGCCATCAAATGGGCGACGATCGATTCCACGATCGCGCTCACCTTCGCGCTGTTCGTCAATGCGGCGATCCTGATCGTCGCGGCCGCGGTCTTCCACGCGCACGGCAAGCAGGTCGCCGAGATCGACGAGGCCTACAATCTCCTGTCGCCGCTGCTCGGCGTCGGCATCGCCTCGGTTCTGTTCGCGGTCGCGCTGCTCGCCTCCGGCCTCAACTCGACCGTGACGGCGACGCTCGCCGGGCAGATCGTAATGGAGGGCTTCCTCAATCTGCGCATTCCGCATTGGGCGCGGCGGCTGCTCACGCGGGCTTTGGCAATCGTGCCGGTGGTGATCGTCACCGGCCTCTATGGCGAGAGCGGCACGGCGAAGCTCCTGATCTTCAGCCAGGTCGTACTGTCGATGCAGTTGCCATTCGCGGTCATCCCGCTGGTCATGTTCACCGCGGACCGGAAGAAGATGGGCCCGGTCGCGATCTCGCCTCCCCTCGCGGCGCTGTCCTGGGCCGTGGCGGCGCTGATCCTCGCGCTCAACGTCAAATTGCTGTTCGACACGGTCGCCGGCGGTTGAGGCGGCTTCAGCTCTCGAACCGGGCCCAGCCCGATGGCATCAGCCGCTCCTGCGGCAGGAAGCGGCCCTTGTAGTCCATCTTGCGCGAGCCCTCGACCGAGTAGCCGAGATAGACGTAGGGCAGGCCCATCTTCAGCGCGCGCTCGATGTGGTCGAGGATCATGAAGGTGCCGAGCGAGCGGTCGCCTTCGCCGGGCTCGAAGAACGAAGAGACCAGGGACAGGCCGTCCGAGAGCACGTCGGAGAGCGCGACCGCGATCAGGTCGCCGGCGCCGCGGCCGGTGATGCCGGTGTCGGGCCCGCGCCGCCGGTATTCGATGACGCGCGTGTCGACATGGCTGTCCTCGATCATCATCGCGTAGTCGAGCACGGTCATGTCGGCCATGCCGCCGTCACGGTGGCGGGCGTCGAGATAGGCGCGGAAGACCGAATACTGCTCGGAGGTCGGCGCGGCGCTGCGCACCTCGCCGACGAGGTCCTCGTTGCGCTCGGCGACGCGGCGCATGTTGCGCGACGGCCTGAAGTCGTCGGCCACGACCCGCACCGAGACGCAGGAGCGGCAGCCCTCGCAGGCCGGCCGGTAGGCGATCGACTGGCTGCGGCGGAACCCGCCATGCGTCAGCAGGTCGTTGAGCTCGCCGGCACGCTCGCCGACAAGGTGCGTAAACACCTTCCGCTCTTCCTGGCCCTTGAGATACGGGCAGGGGGAAGGCGCCGTCAGGTAGAATTGGGGGGTGTCGCGGGAGTGCTGTGTCACCGGTCAGGCCAGATTGTCATTCGCGCGCGCCCCGAGTCGGACAAAAGCATCGCGCGCTTCCC
>JBQCFB010000131.1:0-3039 GCA_051959715.1 Pseudolabrys sp. | reverse complement strand
GGCCCGCTTGGGAAACCAGTTTACGGAGAGCCAGGACCGGAAGACTTGAGCCACGAATGGCCGCTTGCGCAGCATTCACGTCCCATGTCCGCTCGGCCATGGCGGTCATCTCAGTCCGGCAAGCCGAAGTAAGATGTCCTGTGAGAAAGCTTACGTCGCCGCCGCGCCGGAGCAAGCGTTTTCGCCGGGCGCAATCGGCCGGTTGATAACACTGGGGACAATTTATAGGACGCCGCTGTGCGTCTCCGCATCCGAGAGGCGCGCGCCGTCGCGGCCCACGCCGATTTTGGCTTGCGCGCGCGCTGCTCTACACTATCGATCGCAATGATGACATCCGGGAGACAATGACGATGACGCGCTCAGCCTGCGACCGCCTCGACCACGCGCTGGCGCGCATCGACGATCCGAAGGGCGAGGGCGCACGCGCCTGCCTCACCGTCTATCGCGACGCCGCGCGCGCGGCCGCCGAGGCCGCCGACGCGCGCGCCAAGGCCGGCGTCTCGCTCGGGCCGATGGACGGCGCCATCGTCTCGATCAAGGACCTGTTCGACGTCGCCGGCGAAGTGACGCGCGCCGGCTCGAAGGTGGTCGCGCAGGAGGGCAAGAAGGCAACGGTCGATGCGCCGCCGGTGCGCGCGCTGCGGCGCGCGGGCGCGGTGATCGTCGCCAAGACAAACATGAGCGAGTTCGCCTTCTCCGGCATCGGCATCAATCCGCATTACGGCACGCCGGGCAATCCGGCGGATCGCGCGCGCGTGCCCGGCGGCTCCTCGTCGGGCGGCGCGGTCGCCGCCGGCGACGGCATGTGCGAGATCGCGATCGGCAGCGACACAGGCGGCTCGACGCGCATCCCGGCCGCGTTCTGCGGCATCGTCGGCTACAAGCCGAGCCGCCTGCGCGTCACGCGAGACGGCGCTTATCCTCTCTCCTTCAGCATGGACTCGATCGGGCCGATGGCGCGCTCGGTCGCCGACTGCCAGCGCGCCGACCACGCGATGGCCGGCGAGGAACGCGCACCATTACCTACGCCCTCGCTCGGCGATTTGCGGATCGCCGTGGCGCAGGGCATGCCGGTCGAGAATCTCGACGGCACGGTGTCGAAGGCCTTTGCTCAGGCGATCGCCGCGCTGACCAAGGCTGGTGCGCGATTGCGCGACAAGACCCTGCCGCTCGTCGACCGGATGGTCGAGGTCAACAAGCGCGGCGGCGTGCAGCCGGCCGAGGCCTTCATGGTCAACTGCGACCTGCTGGACCGGCGCGGCGACGACATGGACCAGAACATACGTGCTCGTCTCGAACGCGCCCGCACGATCAGCGCCGCCGATTACATCTGGATGTCGCGTGAACGCGCCGGGCTCATTGCCGAGATGGACGCCTGGCTCGCCGACTGCGACGTGGTGGTCATGCCGACCTGTCCGATCGTGGCGCCGACGCAGGCCGAAGTCGCGGCGCCGGACGAGTTCGCACGCAAGAACGCCATGGCGCTGCGCAATACGTCGGTGTGGAATTTCTTCGACTGCTGCGCCATCTCGCTGCCGATCCCGGGCGCTGCGCTGCCGGCGGGGCTGATGCTGGTCGCGCGCAACGGCCGCGACCGCGAACTGTTCGCGATGGCTACGGCGGCCGAACGCGCGATCGCCTGACGGCTCAGGCGAGCGACCGTAGCGTCTCCAGCAGCGTCCGGTAGGGCCGGGCGCCGAGTTTCTGCTTCAGGCCGTCCTCGTGCTGCTCGGCGAGCTTCGTCGCGTCGGCGAGCATCTTGTCGCCGGCGCGCGTCAGGACCAGTGCATGGCGGCGGCCGTCGGCGGCCGAGCGGCGGCGCTCGGTCAGGCCGCGCTGCTCCAGCCGGTGCAGCAGCCGCACCAGCCGCGCCCGCTCGATGCCGAGTGTCGCCGCGAGCTGCGCCTGCGACAGGCCGGGATTGGCGCCGATCACCACGATGACCGAGAACTGCGCCGGCGAGAGGTCGAGCCGCGACAGGCGGCGGATGAAGTCCTGGAACACCCAGATCTGGAGCCGGCGGATGAAATAGCCGAGCCGCTCGTTGAGCACGCCGAGGTCGACGGCGGCCGCGCGCTTCGCGCCCGCCCGTGCGCGAGCCTTCGTCTCGGTGGTGCGTGCGGCGGCCAGTCCCGGCATCCCTGCGTTCTCACGTCCCGATCATGGGCCCGCCGGTGGGCGGGCCGGGCGAGTTGACGGATTTCGTTGTCCGGGTCAACAATATCCCGCGTCCGGCCGCAATCGCAATCGGCGCCGCGCAGCGGACCGGCGGAATCGAAGGGGGCAACGTCTTTCGCGCTTGAGCGTGCCGGCCAAAGTCCGGCATGATGAAACAAACGGCCGCAAGGGCCGCTACGGGAGGAATTCCAATGAAGCGCAGTCCGCAATCCGGCGGCATCAGCCGCCGCACGTTCAGCGCCGGTCTCGGCGCCGCCGGTCTTCTCGCCGGCACCACGCCGTTCAATATCGTGCGCGCGCAAGGCGCGGCCCTGAAGGTCGGCGTCCTGCTGCCGCGCTCTGGCTATCAGGCCGGCATCGGCCAGGATTGCCAGCGCGGCGTCGACATCGCCAACGGTCTCCTCAAGGAGGCGGGCTATTCGACGCTCCAGATCATGAACGCCGACACCGAGACGAATGTCGACGTCGCCCGCTCGCGCGCCGAAAAGCTGATCGCCGACGGCGCGCAGCTTCTGGTCGGCGCGTTCGACTCAGGCCAGAGCTCCGCGATCGCGCAGGTCGCCGAGCAGAAGGGCATTCCCTACGTCATCAACATCGCCGCCGCGCCGCCGATCACGGAGCAGGGCTACAAGTTCGTGTTCCGTAACTTCCCGACGGGGCCCATGATCCTGCGCGACGCCTTCCTCAACCAGAAGGCAATCTTCGAGTTGACCGGCCAGTCGCCGAAGACCGCGGTGATGATGCACGTCAACGACACCTACGGCATGGCGATCAAGGGCGGCGTCGGCGCGATGTTCCCGAAGTTCGACATGCCCTACAAGATCCTCGAGCAGATCTCGTACGATCCGGCGGCGCGCGACC
>JBQCFB010000130.1:0-2084 GCA_051959715.1 Pseudolabrys sp. | reverse complement strand
GCGCTCGCGGCTTTCTGCGCCTCGGCCGATTGCTCCTTCACCACCGGCGCGGTGTTCGACATTTCGGGCGGACGGGCGACCTATTGAGCGACGCCGCCTCAGCCGTCCGCCGGCAACGCCTGATCGGCATCGCGCTGATGTGCGGCGCGGTGGCGACGTTTTCCTGCCTCGACACGACCGGCAAGTACCTGCTGCACTCGATGCACCCGTTGCAGGTCGTGTGGGTGCGCTACACCGGCGCGTTCCTGCTGGCGCTGCTGTTTCTCAATCCGGTCACCAGCCCCGGCATGCTGGTGACGCGGCGGCCCTGGCTCCAGATCGGCCGCTCGGCGCTGCTGCTGTTGTCGACCGCGCTCAATTTCTTTGCGCTTCAGTTCCTCCAGCTCGACGAGGCGCTGTCGATCCTGTTCTCGACGCCGTTCATCGTCGCGATTCTATGCGGGCCGCTCTTGGGAGAATGGGTCGGCTGGCGGCGCTGGGTCGCTATCGGGGTCGGCTTCGTCGGTGTGCTGCTGGTGGCGCGGCCGGGCTTCGGCGGCCTGCACCCGGCAGCGCTGCTCTCGCTCGGCAGCGCGGTCTGTTACTCGCTCTATTCGATCTCCACGCGCGTGCTGGCGCGCAGCGACTCGAGCGAGACCACCTTGTTCTATTCCAATTTGGTCGGGGCGCTGGCCATGCTGCCGGTCGTGCCGTTCGTCTGGAGCACGCCGTCGAGCTGGTTCATCGTGTTCCTGATGGTGATCATCGGCGCGTTCGGCAGCTTCGGCCACTATCTGCTCATCCGCGGCCATCGCTTGGCGCCCGCCTCGGCGCTCGCGCCCTTCATCTATACGCAGCTGGTCTGGACCACGACGCTGGGCTTTCTGGTGTTCGGCGACGTCCCACACCACTGGACCATTGTCGGTGGGCTGATCGTGGTCGGCTCGGGCCTCTATCTCCTGTACCGGGAACGAAAGGTGGGCACGGCGGTGACCGATGCCGGCATTCCGGTGGAATAGTTCGCCATGCGGAAATGCCGCAGGGCGCTGAAAAACCGATATTGCGGCCTTGCATTCATCGGCGCTAAGTTCCTGACCCGAAAACACGAATAACAACCTTCCCTTGAGGAAACCCATGGCGACAGCGAAGGACCGTGCTCACGCCGGCTCCGGCTTGAACGACGACATCGGCGAGGAAAAACGCCTCGCGCTGTTCCGCTCGCAGGTGCGCCTGCGGGTGGCGGAGCAGCGGGCCTACGACCTGTTCCTCCAGAACCTCGTGAAGGGCACCAGCCATCTGTCACTTGGACAGGAGGCGATCGCCGCCGGCTTCGCCGAGGCCATGCAGAAGGGCGACCTGTCATTCTGCACCTATCGCGGCCACGCCCACACCTTGGCGCGCGGCGTGCCGGTGGAGAAGGTGCTCGGCGAACTCATGCAGCGCGACAACGGCCTGATGCGCGGCAAGGGTGGGTCGATGCACCTGACCTCGGAGGAGCACGGGGTCATGGGCTCCTACGCCATCATCGGCGCCCACCTGCCGATCGCCTGCGGCGCCGCCTGGCGCGCGCAATACAAGGGCGAGAAGGACGTCTCGGTCTGCTTCTTCGGCGACGGCACCACCAACATCGGCGCCTTCCACGAGGCCTTGAATTTCGCCGCGGTGTGGAAGCTGCCGGTGGTCTTCGTCTGCGAAAACAACCTCTACATGGAATACACGCCGATCGGCGACGTGACCGCCGTCGAGCATCCCGCCGCCGACCGCGCCGCCGCCTACGGCCTCGAGCGCATCGTCGTCGATGGCAACGATGCCGACGCCGTCTATCGCATCGCGCAAACGGCCTTCGCGAAGGCGCGCGCCGGCAACGGGCCGTCGCTGATCGAGTGCATGACCTACCGCCATTCGGGCCATTCGCGCGCCGACCCGGGCAAATACCGGCCCGAGGGCGAGCTCGATCGATGGAAAGAGCGCGATCCGATCAAGATCTACCGCGAGCGTCTCAAGCAATTCGGCGTCAGCGAAAAGCAGATGGCCGACATCGAGGCCAGCGTGCTCAAGGAAGTCGACGACGCCACCGAGGCCTGCAAGGCCGCGCCCCTGCCGCC
>JBQCFB010000129.1:0-3581 GCA_051959715.1 Pseudolabrys sp. | reverse complement strand
GTGCGCGACAAGGTCGGGGCGCTGTTGAAGCGTTTTCCGATTTATCAGTGACGATGACGTCATGGGCGGGGTGAGGGGGAAGCATGCGTTGCCCGAGCTGCGGTAGCCTCGATACGCAGGTGAAGGACTCGCGGCCGACGGAGGACTCAGCCGTCATCCGCCGCCGCCGCGTGTGTCTCTCCTGCAATTTCCGCTTCACCACCTTCGAGCGCGTGCAGTTGCGCGAGCTCACGGTGATCAAGCGCAACGGCCGGCGCGTGCCGTTCGACCGCGACAAGCTCCTGCGCTCGGTGCAGATTGCGCTGCGCAAGCGCCCGGTCGACGCCGAACGCATCGAGCAAATGGTGTCGAAGGTCGTGCGCGAGCTGGAAAGCCTCGGCGAGAACGAGGTGTCGTCGGAAACGATCGGCGAGGCGGTGATGGAGCAGCTTCGCGACGTCGACGACGTCGCCTATGTGCGCTTCGCCTCGGTATACAAGAACTTCCGCGAGGCGAAGGACTTCGAGCAGGCGCTCGCGGAATTGTCCGACGAGACCAAGCCGGAAACGAACGTTCAGAAATGACGGACGAAGCCACTCAAGCCGCACCGGCCTTCACGCCGGAGGATACGCGTTTCATGGCGCTCGCGCTCGATCTCGGTCGCCGCGGGCTCGGCCGTACCGCGCCGAACCCCGCCGTCGGCGCCGTCATCGTCAAGGACGGCGTCATCGTCGGCCGCGGCTGGACGGCCGACGGCGGCCGCCCGCATGCCGAAACCGAGGCGCTCGCGCGTGCAAAGCGCGCCGCGCGCGGCGCCACGCTCTACGTCACGCTCGAGCCGTGCTCGCATGAGGGCCAGACGCCGCCCTGCGCCGACGCAATCATCAAGGCCGGCATCGCCCGCGTCGTCTCGGCGATGGAAGACCCGAACCCGGAAGTGGCGGGGCAGGGCCATGCGCGTCTGCGCGAGAAGGCCATCGCCGTCGACGTCGGTTTGCTTGCCGACGAGGCGCGCATCGCCCATGCCGGTCACATCGCCCGCGTCACGCACGGGCGGCCGCGCGTGCTGGTGAAGCTCGCCGTCTCGACCGACGGCAAGGTCGCGCGCGAGGGCCGCAAGCCGATCCAGATCACCGGCGAGGAGGGGCGCGAGCGGGTGTTCCGCATGCGCGCGCAGAACGATGCGATCCTGGTCGGCATCGGCACCGTGCTCGCCGACAATCCGCAGCTCACGTCGCGCCTGCCGGGCCTGCTGGAGCGCTCGCCCGTGCGGGTCGTGCTCGACGCGCAGTTACGCACGCCGCTGTCGCTGTCGGTGATCTCGACCAATCGCGAATATCCGACCTGGGTGTTCTGCGGCGAGAAGGCGTCCGAGATGGCCCAAGACATCCTGACGCAGAAGGGCGTGCGCGTGTTCCGCGTCCCGGAAGCGAACGGCAAGCTCGATCTCGCCGCTGTTCTCAAGACGCTCAACGCCGAAGGCATCACCCGGCTGATGGTCGAAGGCGGCCCGACGGTGGCGGCGAGCTTCGTCGGCGCCGGGCTCGTCGACGAGGTGGCGTTGCTGCGCGCGCCGATGACGGTCGGTGCGAGCGGCCTCGACGCGCTCGCCGGCATGAAGCTCGACGCGCTGACCGAAGGCATGACCGCGCTCGGCGCGGAAAAGCTCGGCGTCGACACGTTCGAACTTTACGGACGAAGTTGACATGAGCGCGGTCCGTACATTCTCCGTTCGTCCCCGCGAAAGCGGGGACCCAGAGTCGAAATACCCCGAGTCCGAGTTCGGGGTCCTGGGTTCCCGCTTGCGCGGGAACGAACGGAGCAAATGGAGCGGCCCAGGAGAATAGCTTTAATGTTCACCGGCATCGTCACAGACCTCGGCGAGGTGCGCTCGATCAAGGCGCGGGCGAACAACCTGCACCGCATCACGATCCTGACACGCTATCCGCGCGCCGAGCTCGTCGAGGGCGCGTCGGTCGCCTGTTCGGGCGTGTGCCTGACCGTGGTCGACACCGGCGAGGAGAACGGCCGCACCTGGTTCGCGGTCGATGCCGCCGACGAGACGCTGCGCGTCACCGGCGTCGGCAACTGGCGGCATGGCGCGCGCATCAATCTCGAGCGGCCTCTCAAGGTCGGCGACGAGCTCGGCGGCCATATCGTGTCCGGCCATGTCGACGGGCTCGCCCGCGTCGTCGCGCGTGACGACATGACCGACATGGCGCGCTTCACCCTGCGCGCTCCGCACGCGCTTGCGCGCTACATCGCCGCCAAGGGTTCGGTCGCGCTGGACGGCGTGTCCCTGACGGTCAACACGGTCGATGGCGACGATTTCACGGTGCTCATCATCCCGCATACGCTGAAGGTGACCTCGCTCGGCGCGCTCAAGGCCGGCGACGACGTCAACCTCGAGATCGACACCATGGCGCGGTATGCGGCGCGGCTGATGGAAACGCGTTAAGCCCTTCGCCGCGAGGGCCTTGTTCGCGCCACCTGCGCTTGCTACGACCCGGCGCGATCAGGAAACCGAAGCGAATGGCCAAGAAACGGACGAGCAAGCCCGCACCGAAAGGCGCCGCCAAAGCGGCGGCAAAGCCTGCGCAGAAGCCTGCGGCGGCGAGCGCGCCCAAGGTCGAGACGAAGCCTGTGGCAAAGCCCGTGCCGAAGCGCGATGGCCTGCACGTGCTCATCGTCGAGGCGCGCTATTACCTCGGCATCTCCGACGAGCTCTTGTCCGGCGCCAAGAAGACGCTCGACGAGGCGGGCTGCACCTACGACGTCGTCACCGTTCCCGGCGCGCTCGAAGTGCCGGCGGCGATCGCCATGGCCGTCACCGCGGCCGTGCAGGGCGCGAAGCCGTACGATGCTGCGGTCGCGCTCGGCTGCGTCATCCAGGGCGAGACCTATCATTTCGACATCGTCTCGAACGAATCCGCGCGCGGCCTGATGGATCTCGCGCTGGCGCGCGAATTCCCGCTCGGCAACGGCATCCTGACCGTGGACAACGAACACCAGGCCAAGGCGCGTCTCGGCGGCGACCACGGCCACAAGGGCGTCGACGCCGCGCGCGCGGCGCTGGTCATGGCGCGGCTCAAACGCAGCCTGAAGGGCAAGTGATGGCGCGCGAGGCCAAACGCGACGACAAGGAGGCGCGCAAGGCGAACAAGCGCGGCGCCGCCCGTCTCGCCGCGGTGCAGGCGCTCTATCAGATGGATCTCGCCGGCACGGGGCTGAACGAGATCCTCGCCGAGTTCGAGAGCCACTGGCTCGGCCGCGAGGTCGAGGGCGCGCAGTACCTGCCGGCCGAGGCCGCCTTCTTTCGCGACATCGTCTCCGGTGTGCTGCGCGAGCAGCGCGTGCTCGACCCGATGATCGACGAGGCCTTGCAGAAGTCGTGGCCGTTGAAGCGCATCGAGACGGTCCTGCGCGCCGCGATGCGGGCAGGGGCCTACGAGCTCGGCCACCGCAAGGACGTGCCGGCGCGCGCCGTCATCACCGAATATGCCGACGTCGCCGCCGCCTTCGTCGGCCGCGACGAGACCGGCATGGTCAACGCCGTGCTCGACCAGCTCGCGCGCAAGCTCCGCGCCGACGAGTTCACGGCG
>JBQCFB010000128.1:0-2557 GCA_051959715.1 Pseudolabrys sp. | reverse complement strand
TCATTGAACCCTCCTCGGCTCGTGCTCCGCCGGCCAACGCCGCGGCCTGCGGCTGCGTTCCGCCGCCGCCATCACGGATCGCGCCACGGCCGCTCTGCCGTTAGACTGAGTTCACGCTTGTCCGAATGTGTGATCGCCATGCCCGCCGTCTCCGCGCTTGCCACCGACCTCTACGAGCTCAACATGGTCCAGGCCTATCTGGACCGCGGCGAAGAGGGCGAGGCCGTGTTCGAGTTCTTCGTGCGGCGGCTGCCGGAGCGGCGCGGCTTCCTCCTCGCGGCAGGCCTGGGCGACGCGCTCGATTATCTCGAGACGCTCGCCTTCTCGGCCGCTGAGATCGACTGGCTCAAAGGCACCGGCCGCTTCCGGTCGAACCTGCTCGATTATCTCGCCGCCTTCCGCTTCACCGGCGACGTGCACGCCATCCCCGAAGGCACCGTCTGCTTCCCCAACGAGCCGCTCATCCGCATCACCGCGCCGCTGCCGCAGGCGCAGATCGTCGAGTCGCGGCTCATCAACATCCTGCACTTCCAGACGATGGTCGCCTCGAAGGCGGCGCGCATGGTGCTCGCCGCGCCGGGCAAGAACCTCGCCGATTTCGGCCTGCGCACCGCGCACGGCGCCGAGGCCGGCCTGTTCTCGGCGCGCGCGAGCTACATCGCCGGCTTTGGCGGCGCCGCCGACGTCGCCGCCGGTCACCGCTACGGCATCCCCATCGTCGGCACGATGGCGCATTCCTTTATCCAGGTGCATGACGACGAGGCGACCGCATTCGAAAACTACGCGCGCGCGCGGCCTGACGGCGTGATCCTGCTGATCGACACCTACAACACCGAAGCCGGCGCGCGGAAAGTCGTCGCGCTCGCGCCGCGCCTCAAGCGCGACGGCATTGCCATCCGCGGCGTGCGCATCGACAGCGGCGATCTCATCGCCTCGGCGCGCATGGTGCGCGGCATCCTCGATGCCGGCGGCTTGAAGGACGTCATCATTCTCGTCTCGGGCGGCATCAACGAGGACGTGCTCCAGGTGATGATGCGCGAGAAGGCGCCGATCGACGGCTTCGGCATCGGCGTCAATCTCGACGCGTCGATCGACGCGCCGTCGCTCGACTGCGCCTACAAGCTCCAGGAGTTCGGCGGCCGGCCGCGGCGCAAGCGCTCGGAAGGCAAGGCGACCTGGCCCGGCCGCAAGCAGGTCTGGCGCGCCACCGATGCCGACGGCCGCATGCGCGGCGATGTCCTCTCGGTCGAGACCGACACGCACGAGGGCGAGAGGCTCGTCGTGCCGGTGATGCGGGGCGGCAAGCGCCTCGGCCCGCCCGAAAGCCTCGCCGACATGCGCGCCCGCGCCGCGCGCGAACTGGCGCGACTCCCTGCCCCGCTCGCCCGGCTCGCGCCCGGGCACGACTATCCGGTAAAGGTCGCCGGCGCGCTCGTCGCGCTCGCGGAGGAGGCCGACCGCGCCATTGCAGGCTGACCTTGCGCCGCCGGCATGGCCGGCGCCGGAACGCCGACCGGCCGCACGCCGTTCCCTCCTCAATCAACGGGAGGGTCCCATGCACGCCGTCCGCATCCATTCCTTCGGCGACGCCGACGTCATGAAGGTCGAGGACGTGCCGCCGCCGGAGGCGAAGGACGACGAGATCGTCGTCCGCGTGCTGGCGGCGAGCGTCAACCCGGTCGATTACAAGATCCGCTCCGGCAAGTACCCGCGCGTCAAGGAAGACCAGTTGCCGAAGGTGCTCGGCCGCGACGTCGCCGGCGTGGTCGAGCGCGCGGGCCGCAACGTGCGCAAGTTCAAGAAGGGCGACGCCGTTTACGCCATGCTCGGCAACGACATTGGCGGCTACGCCGAATACACGCTCGTCACCGAGGCCGAGGCGGCGCGCAAGCCCAAGCAGCTCGATTTCGTGCAGGCCGCCGCCGTGCCACTGGCCGCGCTCACGGCCTGGCAGGGCCTATTCGACCAGGGTGGGCTTAAGGCCGGCCAGCGCGTCCTGATCCACGGCGGCGCCGGAGGCGTCGGGCATTTCGCCATCCAGTTCGCCAAGGCGAAGGGCGCCTGGGTCGCGACCACCGTGTCGGAAGGCGACATCGCCCTCGTGCGCAAGCTCGGCGCCGACCAGGCGATCGACTACAAGAAGGACAAGTTCGAGGAGGCCGTGAAGGACATCGACCTCGTCTACGACCTCATCGCCGGCGAGACGCAGACGCGATCCTACGCCGTGCTCAAGGACGGCGGCACGCTGATCTCGACCTTGCAGAAGCCCGACGCGGCGGAGCTTGCGAAGAAGCACGCCCGCGGCGCGCATTACCTGGCGAAGCCGGACGCGCAGGAATTGTCGGAGATCGCCACCCTGATCGATGCCGGCAAGGTTCACGTCGTGATCGACGCGATCTATCCGCTCGAACAGGCCGCCCGTGCGCACCGGCACATGGAAGACGATCACATTGCCGGCAAGGTGGTGCTGCAGGTGGCGGCTTAGCCTTGCTTATCCCTCCCCCGCTTGCGGGGGAGGGTGGCGAGCGCAAGCGAGCCGGGTGGGGGCATTTTCAAT
>JBQCFB010000127.1:0-3138 GCA_051959715.1 Pseudolabrys sp. | reverse complement strand
GGCTTCGGGCCGGGCTGGTGCGGATTGGTGAGCCCGAACGGCTTCATCGGGCCGTGGCGGAGCGTCTCGAGGCCGCGCTCGGCCATCACCTCGATCGGCAGGCAGCCGTCGAAATAGGGCGTCGCCGCTTCCCACTCCTTGAAGTCGGTCTTGTCGCCGGCGATCAGCGCGGCGACGAAGGCTTCGTATTGCTCCCGCGTCATGGGGCAGTTGATGTAATCGGCGCCGGAGCCGCCGGGGCCGGCCTTGTCGTAGCGCGACTGGAACCAGGCGGTGCCCATGTCGATGGAGTCGAAGTGGATGATGGGTGCGATCGCGTCGAAGAAGGCGAGTTGCGTTTCGCCGGTGAGCGTGCGGATCGTGTCGGCGAGCGCCGGCGAGGTGAGCGGGCCGGTGGCGAGGATGACGCTGTCCCAGTCCGCGGGCGGCACGGCGATCTCGCCGCGCTCGAGCGTGATCAGCGGATGCGCGGTCAGCGCCTGCGTCACCGCGGCCGAGAAGCCGTCGCGGTCGACGGCGAGCGCACCGCCGGCCGGCACCTGATTGGCGTCGCCGGCCCGCATGATCATCGAGCCGAGCCGTCGCATCTCCTCGTGCAGAAGGCCGACCGCATTGTGCTCGGCATCGTCGGACCGGAACGAGTTCGAGCAGACGAGTTCGGCATAGCCGTCGGTCTTGTGCGCGTCGGTCTCGCGGAGCGGCCGCATCTCGTGCAGGACGACCGGGATACCGGCCTCGGCGAGTTGCCAGGCAGCTTCGGAACCGGCGAGGCCGCCGCCGACGACGTGAACGGGCTTGAGGGTCATCGGCGCAAACTAGGGGGCCGACGCCGCGGCGGCAACGGCCCAAAAACGAAACCGCCCGCATCGAGGCGGGCGGCAACGAAGGTCTTCGAGTGCGCGGGAAGCTTAGCCCTGGTGGGCGGCGCTCCAGGCGACGCGCTGGATATCCGAGCGGCTGATGCCGATATCGGCGAGCTCACGGTCGCCCAGGCGGCTCAGCTCGGTGACGCTGCGGTTATAGCGCTTCCACTCACGGATCGTGCGGACAATTGCGGCAAACATCGTAGTCGTTCCTCTAGGTCTCTGAAGTCCCGGCCGGCGGCCGGTTGAATTCGATGGCCGGAACATAGTCTTTTTCGCAGCTGCGAGAAGAACGAATGTTGCGCTGCAGCTAGGCACAAAACGCATAACTCAAGCCATTGATAGTTAACAAAATATTCGGAATTTCGGAAAAATGCGCAGGCAATTGCCTGACGATTGGGCCGTGTGTGCGTCTGGAAGCGGCAGCGCGTGGCCCGAATCCGGCCTGAACGCGCCTATTGTCGACGTAATTGAGAGTGCCGGGCTCTGAATGCTCCATTTTGGTGGCATCTGGCTACTTCGGCCCTGGACCGGTCCTGGTTCCGTCCATGCGGTCCATGCATTGATCGCTGCCATGGGACCAAACAGCGGCCGTTTGGCTGGGAAACGCGCTCGGCCTGCTTCCACCCCGAGTCAGGTAGGCTCATGCGACCGCGCCGGGGAAGTCCATTGCCGCCATCCGTCCAGACCGCCGACCGCCGCGTCGTCATCACCGTCCTCGGCGTCGCGCAGATCCTGGCCTGGGGCACCTCGTTCTATTTCCCGGCGGTGTTCGCCCAGCCGATCCTGGAGGACACCGGCTGGCCGCTCGGTTTCGTCGTCGGCGGCACGTCCATCGGATTGCTGGTCGCGGGCCTCGTCTCGCCGCAGGTCGGCCGCCTGATCGACCGGCATGGCGGACGCCCGGTCCTGCTCGCGAGCCCAGTGCTCTACGCGGCCGGACTGGCGGGCGTCGGCCTGTCGACCTCGCTTCCGGTTTATCTCGCATCATGGGCGGTGATCGGGCTCGGCATGGGCACGGGTCTCTACGACGCCGTGTTCGCTGCGCTCGGGCGCATGTACGGGAGCGCGGCGCGCAACCCGATCGCCAATCTCACCCTGTTCGGCGGCTTCTCGAGCACGATCTGCTGGCCGCTCTCGGCCTTCATGATCGACCATGTCGGCTGGCGCGCGGCCTGCCTCGCCTATGCCGGGCTGCACCTCGCCCTGTCGCTGCCATTGCAGGCGCTGGTGCTGCCGCATGCCGAGCGGAAGGCCGCGCCCGCGACCACTGAGGAGGGGGCGGGCGACCCGCGCGCCGCAATGCGGATCCCGCGCGAGGGCGCGATCTTCGCATTGCTCGCGCTGATCCTGTCGCTGACGGCCGGCATCGGCTCGATCGTCGTCGTGCACCTGCTGATTTTTCTGCAGGACCGGGGCGTCGCCGCGGCGGCGGCCGTCGCGCTCGGAACCCTGTTCGGACCGGCTCAGGTCGCCGCGCGCATCGTCGAGCGGCTGTTCGGCGCGCGCTACCATCCGATCTGGACGATGGTCGGGTCCTGCGCGCTGATGGCGGTGGGGCTGACGCTGCTCAGCGTCCATGCGGGGCTGCTGCCGCTGATCATCCTGATCTACGGCGCCGGCTATGGCGTGTCATGGATCGGTCGCGGAACCCTGCCGCTGGCGCTATTCGGGCCCGACCGCTTTCCGCGGCTGATGGGCCGGCTCGCTTTCCCGAGCCTGATCGTGCAGGCGCTCGCGCCATCGGCCGGCGCGCTGGCGATCCAGACGGCCGGAACCGACGTCACCATCGGCGCGCTGACGGCGCTGGCGATCGTCAATCTGGCCTTGATCGGCGCCTTATGGGCGGTCAGCCGGAAACCGCCACGCTGACGGCCGGCGTCGCATGCTCCTGCTCGCTCTGGGCGGCGCTGTAGGAGAAGGCGAGACCGAGAAGGGTGAGGGCGAAGATGCTGATGGCGAAGCGGATGAGGATCATGGCACAAGACGCTGGTTCGAGGTTGCCGATCTGTGGCCAGAACGGTTAAAGCACCGTCAATTACGCATGCGGCCGGCGGAAGTTTTGTGAGCTGGCTCACCCATCGGCATGCGTGTCGTCACCGAGACCCCGTGCGATGCTTCCTCCGCTACAGATGCTCTATTTCGAGGACCTGGCGGTCGGGCTCACCGAGACGCTGAAGAAGACGATTGATTCCTCCGACGTCGTCGGCTTCGCCGCCGTCACCGGGGACCGCAACCCGATCCACCTGTCGGAGCATTTCGCCGCCAAGACGCC
>JBQCFB010000126.1:0-4221 GCA_051959715.1 Pseudolabrys sp. | reverse complement strand
GCTCGCCGCCGCCAAGCGCTTCTTCGGCGCCAATGAGGGCAACCTGATCGGTAACGAGCTGATCGCCACCGACGTCACCGACTTCAGCCCCTACCTGCTGAAGGTGCGGCAGGCCAATCCCGACATCGTCTGCTGCAATCTCGCCGGCAACCAGGTCACCAACCTGGTCAAGCAATACGCCGAGTTCGGATTTAAATTCCCGCTGGTCGGTTTCAACCTCAACACCGCCGACGCCTGGGCGGCCGGCGACGGCAACCTCGCCGGCACATGGCCGACGGTCTGGTATCACACGCTCGACGTGCCGGCCTCGAAGACCTTCGTCGACAACTTCACGAAGAAATACGGCAAGCCGCCGGAGAACCACGCCTGGATCGAATACGTCTCGATGAAGGTGATGGCGCAGGCGATGAGCGAGATCAAGGACACCGACAACGCCAAGCTGATCGCGCATCTCGAAAAGCAGGCGGAGTTCGAGATCCTCAAGGGCCGCAAGGGCTACTTCCGCAACTGGGACCACCAGTTGATGCAGGAGGCCTATCCCTTCACGGTGAAGGCGAAGGGTCAGGCGAAGGACAAGTGGGACCTGCTGGCGCTCGGCCCGGCGGTGCCCGGCGCGGACAAGCCGCTCGAATCCATCGCGCCGACGCAGCAGGAGAATCCCTGCAATTTGAACAAGGCGTAGGATTTCGCGGCTGGACTGCCGTCCCGGGCGACCGAGCGAAAGCGCGGGAGGCCCGGGTCCCACGCTCCGCAGCGAAACCGAGACGCTGCGGCGTATGGGTCCCCGCCTTCGCGGGGACGACATTTTCTCAGGCCTGACGTTGAACCAGCCACGCGAGAGTACGTCGCTCATGTTCCTGCTCGAACAGGTGGTCAACGGCCTCGTCCTGGGCGGCTACTACCTGTTGATCGCGCTCGGCCTGTCACTGATCTTCAGCGTCGGCGGCGTCGTCAATCTCGCGCACGGCGCATTCTACGCGATCGGCGCCTACGTCGCCGTGACGCTCACCCAGTATGTCGGCTTTTATCCGGCGGTGGCGCTGTCGCCAGTCGCGGTCGGCCTCCTCGGCATCCTGTTCGAGCGTTTCATCCTGCGGCGATTCTACACCGCCGATCCGATCCTTTCGCTGCTCGTGACCTTCGGCCTCGCCATGGTCACGGAGCAGGCGATCCGCATCGTCTGGGGGGCGGCGCCGCTGTCGGCGGTGATGCCGCAGAGCCTCAAGGGCGCGGTGATCGTCGGCGACTTTCTGTTCTCTCGCTACCGGCTGGTGCTGCTCGGCATCGTCGCCGTCGTGCTCATGGGCATCTGGCTCCTCATCTACCAGACCGCCTTCGGCCGCGTCGTGCGCGCCGGCATCCAGCGGCCCGACATGGTGGCGGCGCTCGGTATCCGCCTCCAGCCTTACATGACCACCATCGTCGTGCTCGGCGTCGGCATGGCGGCGCTCGGCGGCGCCCTGTTCGCGCCGATCACGATCGTGCACCCGGCGATGGGGGCCGAAATCATCACCGTCGCCTTCGTCGTCGTCGTCATCGGCGGCCTCGGCAGCTTCTGGGGCGTCGTGCTCGCCGCCGTGCTCGTCGGCGTCGTACGCGGCATCACCATCAATTTCGTTCCGGCGGCGGGCGAAGCCTCCATCTACGTCCTCATGTTCCTTGTGCTGCTGTTTCGGCCGCGCGGGCTGCTCGGTGAGCGCATCGAGAAATTCGAATGAAGACCTCGCTGTTTTCGAAATATCAGCCGCTGCTGTTCGCCGTGGCCGGGCTGCTTCTCCTGCCGCCGGCAATGCACGCGCTCGGCCTCAGCCTGAACACGGCGTCGATGGTGATCATCCTCGCCATCGCGACCATGGGCCTCAATCTCTGCGTCGGCTACACCGGGCTTGTGTCGTTCGGCCACAGCACGTGGTTCGGGATTGGCGCCTATGCGGCCGGCCTGATCCAACTGCACTGGTTTCCGAACACGATCTTCCTGCCGCTCGTCCTGTCGATGGTGTTCGTCGCCGCGCTCTCGGCTTGCGTCGGAATGCTGATCCTGCGGCGGCGCGGCGTGTATTTCTCGCTGTTGACGCTGGCATTGTCGGCGCTGACCTACACCGTCGCCTTCCGCTGGACTGACGTGACCGGCGGCGAGGACGGCCTCGGCGGTCTCAAGCGGGGCACGATCGGGCCGATCCATCTCGACGATCCGACAGCCTTCTACATCTTCGTCGCCGTGCTGGGGCTGGCGACGCTGTATCTGCTGATGCGCCTCACTCGCTCGCCGTTCGGCCATGTGGTCGTGGCGATCCGCGAAAACCAGACGCGCGCGACGTTTCAGGGCTATCCGGTCGAGCGCTACAAGCTCGCGGTCTTCGTCATCTCCGCCGTGATCACCGGGCTCGCGGGCGCGCTGCTCGGCTTCCAGACTTACCTCGTCTCGGCCGAAGCGGTTTCGGTGCCATTCTCCGGCGAACTGCTGGCGATGGTGGTGATCGGCGGGATGCGCAGCCTTCTCGGGCCGGCGATCGGCTCGCTGTTCTTCATTTTGTTCCGCGAGTTGTTTTCGATCTGGACTGCGAATTGGCTGCTCTGGTTCGGTCTCGTCTTCGTCGCCTTCGTGCTCTATTCGCCCGGCGGGCTCGTCGGCATGTGGGCAAAGCTCAGCCTCTTTTGGAAGCCGGCGCTGCGCGACGAAGCGGCGATGAGCAAGCGCAAGATCTATGACGGTCTCTCGCTGCCGTCATTCCTGCGGCCGGCGCCGCGCGAGAGCGGCGCCGCGCTCGAGGTCAGCGGCGTGTCGAAGCATTTCGGCGGCATCCGCGCCGTGTCGAACGCCAGCCTCTCGATCGCCGCAGGAGAAATCCACGCGCTGATCGGGCCGAACGGCGCCGGCAAGACCACGTTGTTCAATCTCGTCTCGGGGCTCTACGTGCCGGACGAGGGCAGCGTGCGCATGAACGGCGCGGAGCTGCGCGACCTGCGTCCCGACAATATCTGCCAGCAAGGCCTCGCGCGCTCGTTCCAGATCACCAACCTTTTCCGTACGCTGACCATTTACGAGAACCTGCGCCTGTCGTTGCAGGCGAGGCATCCCGGCCGCTTCAACATCTGGCGCGACATTGACAGCTACACCGAGGTACACGCCGAGACCACCGAGCTGATGCGCTTCCTCGGGCTCGAGGGCATAGAGACGATCAAAGGCGGCGAGCTCTCCTATGGCGGTCAGCGCCTCGTCGATCTCGGCATCGCGCTCGGCTCCAAGCCGCAGGTCCTGCTGCTCGACGAGCCGCTCGCCGGTCTTGCCGCCGCTGAGCGCGACCGCGTCTCGAACCTGGTGAAGAACATCGCCGCATCGATCCCCGTGCTGATCGTCGAGCACGACATCGACCGGGTGCTCGGCTTCTCGCACCGCGTCACGGTCATGAATCAGGGCGAGGTGCTGATGGCCGGCACGCCCGACGAGGTGCGCCGCGATGCACGCGTGCAGCAGGTCTACACCGGCACCGGCACGCCGCCGGTCACCGGCCGCAGCATGGACGTGTCGCGCGAGAAGCAGCTCCTCACCATCCACAAGATGAACACGTTCTACGGCAAGAGCCACATTCTCAACGACGTGTCGCTCGACGTGCGCGAAGGCGAGATTGTGGCGCTGCTGGGACGCAACGGCGCCGGCAAGTCGACGCTACTAAAAAGCCTTGCCGGGCTCGTGCCGCCGGCGTCGGGGACGATCGACTTTGCCGGCGAGGCGATCGCCGGATTACCCGCGCACACGATCGCGCGGCTCGGCATCGGCTACGTGCCGCAGGGCCGCGGCCTGTTCGCCGGCATGAGCGTCGCCGACAATCTCGCGCTCGGGCGCCTCGCCCGCGCGACCGACGGCTCCGACGGCGTCGTCTGGGACGAGAAGACGGTGTTCGAGCATTTCCCGCGGCTGAAGGAGCGGATGGCGATCCACGCCGATTATCTCTCCGGCGGCGAACAGCAGATGGCGGCGGTGGCACGTGCGCTGTCGGGTAACGTGAAACTCCTGCTGCTCGACGAGCCGTTCGAGGGCCTGGCGCCGGCGGTGGTCCAGGAGCTGTTCAAGGTGTTCGACCAGTTGCGGCGGCATTGCTCGATCGTCATCGTCGAGCACAATCTCGATCTCGTGCTGGCGCTCGCCGACCGCGTCTTCGTGCTCGAGCGCGGCGCGGTATTCCATACCGGCCCGGCGCAGCCGCTGCACGACGATCTCGA
>JBQCFB010000125.1:0-3347 GCA_051959715.1 Pseudolabrys sp. | reverse complement strand
CGCATCGTGCGTGCGCTCATGATGTCGGACACCGCGACGCGATCATCGCGCGCCCATACGGCGCGGTCGAACTTGTCCTCATTGCCGAGCACGCGGTCGACCTCGGGCATGGCGGCGAATTGCGCGCTGTCTGCCTGCGCGGCACAGCCGGTGACGACGACGCGTATGTCCGGCTTTTCGCGCTTGAGCCGGCGGATCGCCTGCCGGGCCTGCCGCACCGCCTCGCCGGTCACGGCGCAGGTGTTGACCACCACCGCGTCGCGCACGCCGGCCGCTTCGGCCTCGCGACGCACCGCTTCCGATTCGACGATGTTGAGACGGCAGCCGAAGGTGACAATTTCGACGCTCACGGCGCCGGCGCCTTCTCGAACAATTGCGGGCTGAACGTGCCGTTGAACTCGAACGCGACCGGCCCGGTCATCAGCACGTGGTCGTCGCGCTCGCGCCACTCGATGGTGAGCTCGCCGCCGGGCAGCGTCACATGCACCTTGCGCTCGGTGCGCTTGAAGCGCGCCGCCGCGACGGCCGTGGCGCACGCGGCCGAGCCGCAGGCGCGCGTCAGGCCGGCGCCGCGCTCCCAGGTGCGGATGACGATGTGCTCGCGGTCGACGATGTGCGCCAGCGTGATGTTGGCGCGCTCGGGAAAGATCGGATGGTTCTCGAGCAGCGGGCCGAATCGCTCGAGGTCGTAAGCGTTGACATTATCGACCCAGAAGATCGCGTGCGGATTGCCCATGTTCACGACCGACGGCGAATGCAGCACCGGATTGTCGATCGGCCCGATCTGCAATTCGATGGCGCGCGTGTCGCGGAATTCCTCGGCCAGCGGAATCTCGTTCCACTTGAAGCGCGGCGGACCCATGTCGACGGTGAACAGGCCGTCGTCGCCTTTCCAGCAATTGAGCAGGCCGGCCTTGGTTTCGAAGGTGAGCGCGTCCTTGCCGCTCTCATCCGAGACGATCGAGGCAACGCAGCGCATGCCGTTGCCGCAGGCGCCGGCCTCCGAGCCGTCATTGTTGAAGATGCGGATGAAGGCGTCGGTGCCGGGCGTGCGCGGCGGTTAGAGCGCCATGAGCTGATCGTACGGCGCGCCCTGCGGAGAGGCAGCAGCGCGCGCCTCGTCGGCGGCGATGACGGGAGCGCCCTTGCGCAGGTCGACAACGACGATCTCGTTGCCGATCCCGTTCATCTTGACGAATGCCTGGTTGGCGAGCGCGCCCATCGGAATTGTCCCAAACCGGACGTACCGCCCGGCTTTCGCCCGGTTTATATGGCGAATCAACGGCCAATAGCCAGTGGCCGTGATAGGCTCGCCGCTTCAGGCGAATCGCCGGGCCCGCCGCAATTCGACGGAGTTTTCAGCCCATGTCCCGCTTGCGCCGCACGGCCCCGCTCGTTGCTGGCCTCTGTCTCGTCCTTTCGACCGCGCTGGCCGCCGCGCAGCAGCCCGCCGCGCCGCCGGCCGAGACCAAGCCGGCCGAGCAGATGCCGCCAATGCCGCCGCCGGCCGCCGAGCCGTCGCCCTCGCCGCTAAAGCCCGGCGACGCCTTCGGCCTGGAAGTGCAACTGCCTGAGCGCACGATGCTCTTCCTCAAGCGCCACACCAACTGGGACGTCGCCTTCGACACCCTCATCGAGTCGTTCAAGACGCTGAAGGCGTACATGGACAAGGAAGGCATCAAGGCGAGCGGGCCGGCGATGACGGTCTATACCCAGACCGACGAGACCGGCTTCTCGTTCGAGGCTGCCTATCCGATCGCGCAGGCGCCCGCCAACCCGCCGAAGGGCGACATCGCGGTGAAGGCGGCGCCGTCCGGCAAGGCGCTCAAGTTCGTGCATCGCGGTTCGTACGATGCGATGGATACGACTTACGAAGCGATTACCAATTATCTCGACGACAAGCAGCTCGACGCCAAGGATCTGTTCATCGAGGAATATACTACCGATCCGCTGACCTCGAATCAGGACAGTCTCGTCATCGACGTCTTCGTGCCGATCAAATAGGTGTTTCCGATGCGGCGCATTCTCGTTTGCATGACCCTCATGGCCGCGGCGCTGTCGCCCGCGCACGCGCTCGACCGGCTCGTCACCGTCACCGGCGAAGCGACCATCGCGGTGCCGCCGGACACGGCGATGATCCGCGTCGGCGTCACGAGCCTGGGCAAGACCGCGCGCGAGGCGAGCGACGCCAATGCGCAGAAGATGCAGGCGGTGCTCGCGGCCATCAAATCGAGCGGCATCGCCGACAAGGACGTTCAGACATCGCGCCTGTCGCTCCAGCCGCAATACGAGACCGGCAAGCCAGGGCCCGCGCGGCTCCTGGGCTTCCAGGTGACCAACCAGCTCACGGTGAAAATTCACGACATCGGCGCCATGCCGAACGTGCTCGACAGAGCGATCGCCGCCGGCGCCAACGAGATGTCCGGCATCGAGTTCATCGTCTCGGAACAGTCGAAGCTGCTCGATCAGGCGCGCGACGAGGCCATCGCCGACGCGCACCGCAAGGCCGAGCTCTACGTCAAGGCGGCCGGCGGCAAGCTCGGGCCGGTCGTGTCGATCGCCGAGGAAGGCGCGCCCTCGCCGCCCCGCCCGATCGCCGCCATGCGCGCCGCCTCCGTCCCGATCGCCCCGGGCGAGCAGACGCTCCGGGCCGTGGTGGCGGTCAGCTACGAGCTGACGCAGTAGTCATTCCGGGGCGGTCCGAAGGGCCGAACCCGGAATCCAGGGCAACTTGCCGTGGGGCCTCTGGATTCCGGGTTCGCGGGCTACGCCCGCGCCCCGGAATGACCGGCTTTGTCGCCTTGACTCCGCCAAGGTCGGCCCATAGTTTCCGGCCACTTCGATAAGACGTGAAGTTCCTGGAATTCGCCGCCCGGTCCCAAGAGGCCGGAGGCAACCGCCCGACAGCGCGATGCGCCCTCGGGCGCAAAGGTGTTTTTGGGCCTATGTTCGACAATCTGTCGGAAAAACTCGGCGGCATTCTCGACCGCCTGACGCGCCGCGGCGCGCTGACCGAAGCCGACGTCGACGCGGCGCTGCGCGAAGTGCGCCGCGCGCTGCTCGAGGCCGACGTTGCGCTCGACGTCGCCCGCGACTTCGTCGACCGTGTGAAGAAGGACGCGGTCGGCGTCACCGTGATGAAGTCGGTGACGCCCGGCCAACTGGTCGTGAAGATCGTGCACGACGAGCTCGTCAAGACGCTCGGCGGCGGCGAAGGCCAGACGACGGCCGTCGGCATCGATCTCAACGCCGCACCCCCGGTCGCCGTGATGATGGTCGGCCTGCAGGGCTCCGGCAAAACCACGACCACCGCCAAGGTCGCGCGCCGCCTCACCGACCGTCAGGGC
>JBQCFB010000124.1:0-2067 GCA_051959715.1 Pseudolabrys sp. | reverse complement strand
CGCTCGCCGTCGAAGCGGACGAAGCTCTGGTTGCGCACGAGCGGCGAGCCGGCCGTATAGGCGAAGGTGCTGAACTTCGCGTCGGCGCCGATGCGCGCGAGCAGGCTGGCGACGTGCAGGCCCTTCGCCTGCGTCAGCTTGAAATAGTCGACGCGGGCATGGTCGCCGACGATCAGCTCGAGCGCGGCATTGACCTGCGCCTCGCCCGAGTCGTGGTCCTCGATGATCGTCACCTCGGCGCCCTCGCCGACCGTGACCAGCGAGCGCACGAAGGACGATGTCGGCGTGGCGCCGGCAAAGACGAGATGGATCGGCTTCTTGATGCGCGCGTGCGCGGCGACATCGATCACCGCGCCGTCGCCCATTAGCGCCGTGTTGAGCGCAACCGCGACGTCGTCGGTCGCGAACGCCGTGCCGAGCGCGGGGGCCTTGCCCTTGGCAAGCGCGTCGGCGAGCGAGCCGATCGTAAGGCCGGGCTCCGGCGCGAGATCGGACAGGTCCGGCGCGAAGACACCGTCGACGAAGACGATGCGGCGCGTCTCGACGCCGGCGATCAGCTTGCCCGCGTCCTTCGCCTTCGCCCTGGCGGCAGCGTCCGGCGCGCCCGCAAGCGGCGCCATGTCGCGCATCAGCGCGCGCAGGTCGGTGTATTTCCACTCCTCGACGCGCCGGTGCGGCAGGCCGCGCTCCTCGAAGCGCGCGAACGCCTGCTCGCGCAAGCTCGCCACCGCGCCCTTGCCCGGCAGCGTGGCGCGCGCGGCGGAGTAAGCCGCGCTCAGCGCCTGCTCGGCGGGAGTCTTCATGTTACGGACGTCAGCCATCGCTTACGCCGCCTCGCCCACGTATTGCGCGTAGCCCTTGGCCTCGAGCTCGAGCGCGAGCTCCTTGCCGCCCGTCTTCACGACGCGGCCCTTGGCCATGACATGCACGACGTCCGGCACGATGTAGTTCAAGAGCCGCTGATAGTGCGTGATGACGACCATGCCGCGCTCCGGCGAACGCAAGCGGTTGACGCCGTCGGCGACGATCTTGAGCGCGTCGATGTCGAGGCCGGAATCGGTCTCGTCGAGCACGGCGAGCCGCGGCTGAAGCATCGCCATCTGGAGAATCTCGTTGCGCTTCTTCTCGCCGCCGGAGAAACCGACATTGACCGCGCGGCGCAGGTGCTCCTGGCTGATGCCGAGCGCGCCGGACTGTTCGCGCACCAGCTTCATGAATTCCGGCGTCGACAATTCCTTCTCGCCGCGCAGCTTGCGCTGAGCGTTGAGCGCGGTGCGCAGGAAGGTCATCGTGGCGACGCCCGGCACCTCGACCGGATACTGGAAGGCGAGGAACACGCCCTTGGCGGCGCGCTCGTCGGCGCCCATGTCGAGCACGCTCTCGCCGTCGAGCAGCACGTCGCCCTCGGTGACGGCGTAGCCGGGTTTGCCGGCGAGCACGTAAGCGAGCGTCGATTTGCCGGAGCCGTTCGGCCCCATGATGGCGGCGACCTGGCCCTTCTCGACGGTCAAATTGAGACCGTTGAGGATCTTCTTGCCCTCGCTCTCGATCTCGACGTGCAGGTTCTTGATTTCTAGCAGAGACACGTAACAGCCCTCACGAAAATTCTGTTCAATTCCGGCGGCCGGCGCCCCAGCGCCAGCCCCATTCGCCGTCGGTGCGCGCACGCGACAGCCAGACAAACCCAGACACCAGCGCGGCGACGAAACACGCCCAGACGAACCACGCGAACCCATCGGAGCGGCCGACGAACCGGTTCATGGCCAATATCGACAGAACGAGGATCGCCGGCACGGCGAGCGTCAGCGCCCAGCCCTGCCAGGTCACCGGCGTCGCGCCATACCCGTATCGCTTTGGCCGAAACCAATAGGTCGTCATCGCCGTCATCCCACGCTGCCTTCCAGCGAGATCGAGATCAGCTTCTGCGCCTCGACCGCGAACTCCATCGGCAGTTGCTGAAGAACGTCCTTGACGAAGCCGTTGACGACGAGCGCGGTCGCCTCCTCCGCCGACATGCCGCGGCTCTGGCAGTAGAACAGCATGTCCTCGGAGATTTTCGACGTCGTC
>JBQCFB010000123.1:0-9201 GCA_051959715.1 Pseudolabrys sp. | reverse complement strand
GCGCCGTAATGGCGGGCGCGGCCGAGCGTGTCCTCGATGGCGTGGTGCTTGGCGAGCAGCGTGAGCGCATTGTCGAGATCGCCGTCCTCGACCTTGCCCTCGACCAAAGTGCGATTCCAGAAGGCGCGCTCGCTCTCATTGCCGCGGCGGAACGACAGCACCACCGGCAGCGTCACCTTGCCCTCGCGGAAGTCGTCGCCGACGTTCTTGCCGAGCTTGGCCGACTTGCCGCCATAGTCGAGCGCGTCGTCGACGAGCTGGAAGGCGATGCCGAGGTTCATGCCGAAGGAGCGGCACGCGGCCTGCTCGGCCTTCTCCTTGTTGGCGAGCGCGGGCCCGACCTCGCAGGCGGCGGCGAACAATTCCGCCGTCTTGCCGCGGATGACGGCGAGATATTCGTCCTCGTTGGTCGCGGTGTTTTTGGCAGTGCCGAGCTGCATGACCTCGCCCTCGGCGATCACGGCCGCGGCGGAGGACAGGATGTCGAGCGCGTGCAGATTGCCGACCTCGACCATCATCTTGAAGGCCTGGCCGAGCAGGAAGTCGCCGACCAGCACGCTCGCCTCGTTGCCCCACAGCATGCGCGCCGCGAGCTTGCCGCGGCGCATGTCGCTCTCGTCGACCACGTCGTCGTGCAGGAGCGTCGCCGTGTGCATGAACTCGACCGCGGCGGCGAGCTTGATGTGGCCGTCGCCGGTATAGCCGGCGAGCTTGGCCATGGCGATGGTCAGCATCGGCCGCAGGCGCTTGCCCCCCGACGAGATCAGGTGATTGGCGACTTCCGGGATCATGGTGACCTCGGAGCCGGTGCGGGCGATGATGGCCGCGTTGACGCGCTCCATGTCCGGCGCGACCAGGTCGAGCAGGCGGTTGAGCGTGGCGGAACGCGGGTTCTCGAACGGGACGACGACGGCCAAAATCGGACTCCGGGTGACAAAGGCTCGCGAGCATAGAAACGGCGTGGTAAGCCGGCAAGTGCGTTACTGACGGCGGACCGAGGCGGGCCCGCCGGGGCGGGGGGAGCTTGTGGTGCCTGATACAACCTCGGCAGCGACGGCGAACGCCTATCGCGTTGCCGTATTGGTGCCATGTTACAACGAAGCGGTCGCCGTGGCACAGGTTGTGCGCGATTTCGCCGCCGCGCTGCCACAGGCCACGATCTTCGTTTACGACAACAATTCGACCGACGATACGGTTGCCGTGGCGCGCGCCGCCGGGGCCGCGGTGTTCCGCGAGCCGCGCCAGGGCAAGGGCTTCGTGGTCCGCCGCATGTTCACCGACGTCGAGGCCGACATCTACGTCCTCGTCGACGGCGACGCCACCTACGACGCGCCGAGCGCGCCACGCATGATCGCGCGCCTGATCGAGGACCGCTGCGACATGATCGTCGGCACGCGCGTCGACCAGGCGGTCGCCGCCTATCGCGCCGGACACCGCACCGGCAACAAGCTTTTGACCGGCGCCGTCGCCGGCGTCTTCGGCCGCACCTTCACCGACATGCTGTCGGGCTACCGCGTGTTCTCGCGCCGCTTCGTCAAGTCGTTCCCGCTGCTGTCGGCGGGCTTCGAGATCGAGACCGAGCTCACTGTCCACGCGCTCGAACTCGGCCTCGCCGTGGCCGAAATCGAGACGCCCTATTATGCGCGGCCGGAAGGCTCGGAATCGAAGCTGAGCACGTGGAGCGACGGCTTCCGCATCCTCTGGACCATCATCCAGCTCTATCGTTCGGAGCGGCCGATGCGTTTCTTCGGCGCCTTCGCCGTCCTGTTCGCGGTCGCGGCGCTCGGCTTTGCCGTGCCGGTGTTCATCACCTATGCCGAGACCGGGCTGGTGCCGCGGCTGCCGACGGCGGTTCTGTCGACCGGCCTGATGCTCGCCGCCTTCCTGTCCTTCGCGGTGGGTCTCATCCTCGACACGGTGAGCCGGGGCCGGCGCGAGATGAAGCTGCTCGCCTATCTCTCCCACCGCGCGCCGGGCGAGGAGCGCCGGAGCCGCGCTTAAGGCTTCGGCAGCGTGGCGCAGACCGGCAGGCGCTCCACCCTTTTGGCGTTGTGATACATGCCGCACAGCACCTCTTCGCTGTCGTGGCGGAAGACGTGCTTGACCGGTTCGGCCTGGCTGATCGCGACATGCACGACGATGAGCGCGGCGCCGACCGGCCAGGCGAGGCGGTGGGTCTGCAATGCCGGCAGGCGCGCCAGAAGCAGCGCGCCGGCGATGATGACGAGCGGATCGGTGATCAGGAAGTACTCCTGCTTCAGCCCGCGCGCCATGCCGAGCAGGTCGACGCCCCAGACCGTTGCCATCAGGACGCAGACCTTCAGCACGGTCGGCCATTCGCGGCGGCGGATGGCGTAGATCGTCGCGGCGATCACGAACCATTCGAGGAAGATGGTCGGGCGTGACGACGATTGCAGCACGAACGTGCGGCGCGCGATCAGGCCGCCGAGCGCTTCGACGAGATATTTGAGCTTTGCGCTGAATGCGCCGGTGGCGAGCTCGGGCGCTGTGCCGGCGCCGAAGGAATAGAGCTGCTCGATCGGATGGAAGACGACTATCGCGTCGTTTGGATGCCAGACGATATCGAGCGCCAGCAGCCCGACGCCGGTGCCGGCGACGATGGCGCAGACCGTGGCCAGCGTTTCGAGGAGCGGCGCGCGCCACCAGATCGCGTAGGCCGCGACGCCGATGCCGAGCCACAGCGCCATCAGCGGCCAGTACAGGGTCGCGCCGATCGTCAGTTGTGGCAGGCGAAGCGTCGCCGTCGACAATGTGGCGAGGCCGAAAGCTGCGATATCCTTCGCGAGGTAAAGCGACAGCAGCGCCGCGGCCGCGCTCGCGCCGAGCGCGGCGATCGAGGCCGGCGACGACGTCCAGAAGCGCGTGCCGCCCGCGCGCGGGCCGAACGGAATGAGCAGCACCGGCAGCGCCGCGATCAGGAACACGATCTGGACCTTGTTCTCGAGCGCCAGCGTGATCATCAGCGCGGCGCAGCCTACGAGCAGCGGGCGCAGTGCGCGCGAGCCGCCTTCGGCGGCGATGAGCAGGATCACGAGCGCGCAGTAGAACAGCGCGCAGGCGGTCAGCTCGGTGCGCAGGATGCGCATCTCCATCGCCATGCCGCCCGAGAAGGCGAGGAAAAACAGGGCGAGGCCCGCAATGCGCCAGTCGCGCAGCCAGCGGCGCATGAGCGCGCCGAACGACACGACGAAACCCATCGCAATCACGAGCGAGAGCACGCGGCCGGCGCGGGTCGCCGCCGTCCACGCGGCCTCGAACGCGGCAGCGTCGGAAACGCGCGGCAATTGCGTCAGCGCGTCGACCGGGACGAGGCCGAGCGCATGCAGGCCGCGCAGCCAGCCGGTCAGCAGCAGGATCGAGAGATAGCCCGGATGGTCGAAATATTCCTGCGGCAGGCCGGCATTGAGCAGGAAACCGTTGTAGACGATCCAGAAATCCATATCGGCGATGCGCCAATACGGGTACCAGAAACCGGCGAGCAGGAACGAGGCGAGCATGCCGGTGCAGACGATGGCGAGCTCGGTCGTCCACGGAAACGGAACGAGCCGGTCGATCGCAGGCGTCGAGGTGTCGCCGGCGATCTTCGACCAAAGGCTCGAAGTCGCGGCGCGGAGGGATTGCATGTCGGAAAGCCGCGCGGGATGCTGTCGCCGCATATTATACGAGCGCCATGCCGCGGCAATGCGCGGCCAACGGGCGGGCAGGGGGCATTAACATGCGTGAGATCGTGCGCACCAACGACGCGGTGCTGGTGACGGCGATCGACGCGCTGTTCAAGGCCGCGCGCATCGAACACATGGTGCTCGACCAGAACATGAGCGTGCTCGAAGGTTCGCTCGGCGTCCTGCCGCGCCGCATCCTCGTCGCCGACGAGCAGGAACTGCGCGCGCGCCGGCTGCTCGAGGACGCAGGCCTCGGCCACGAGCTGCGCCCCGAGGAGCGCTGACCGAAGTGGAGACCAGCGACGACGCCGTGCTCGGTGGCCGCCTCGTGCTGCGGCAGCCGCTGAAAGGGCACCGCGTCGGCCACGATGCGATCTTGCTCGCCGCCGCGACCGGCGGCGCTGACGGCGAGCGCGCGGTCGAACTCGGTTCAGGCGTCGGCGCCGCGGGCCTGGCGCTGGCGCGGCGCGTCCCCGGGCTCGCGGTCACATTGGTGGAGATCGACCAGGCGCTCTGCGCGCTCGCCGCCCACAACATCGAACGCAACCGGTTCGCCGGCCGGGCGCGCGCCGTGGCGGCGGATGTCGAGGATGCGGCTGCGCTGGGTGTGGCGGGACTGGCGCCCGGCGCTGCCGACCGCGTGCTGATGAACCCGCCCTTCAACGATCCCGCACGCCATAACGTCTCGCCCGACGCGTCGCGGCGGCGCGCGCATGTCGCAGCGCCCGGCCTGCTGCCGCGCTGGATCGCGTCCGCCGCAGGCCTGCTGAAGGCCGGCGGGGTGCTGACGCTGATCTGGCGGGCCGATGCGCGCGACGACGTGCTCGATTCGCTGCGGACCGAATTCGGCGATGTTGCCGTGCTGCCGGTCGTGCCGCGGCCGGATGCCGCGCCGATCCGGATTCTGGTGCGGGCGGTGAAGGGCGGACCGGCAGCCGTCCGGACGCTGCCGGCGCTCGAACTCAATGACTCGTCCGGCCGGCCGTCAGCGGCGGCCGAGACGATTCTCCGCGGCGGCGACGCGCTGCCGCTCGCGACGATTGCCTAGGTTCTGCGCAGGATCTGCCGCCAGCGGCGGCTGCCAATGCTTCGGCGCAGCTGGTCGATGCCGTCCCGATTGACGTTCGACAAGGCGACGATGGCTCCGATCAGCATGACAAGAAGGGTGAGTTTAGGATCCATCGTCATTCTCCCGCGACCGTGCCCCCCGGCACCCCCGCGCGCGACTGCGCATATGCGAGTCAGCAAGAAGCATTCCAATAGTTAAAACGTGGCAAATATCCGAAGCCGGCGGTAACGACCGCGTGACTCTGTCGCAGCAAATAAACCGCGCGTAACGATCGCAACCAGAACCGTTGTTTTTGACTTGCCGCTCCGCAGATGCGTTAAGTCGCGGCGGAACCTGTCGAGCGTGAACCCATGGCCCTGATCGATCGCCTGCACCGATTCCTGCCGCGGTTCATGAGGCCGGACGTTCCGGTCGTGCCCGTCGTGCGCCTGTCCGGCACGATCGGCGTGGCGACGCCGCTCAAGCCGGGTCTCATGCTGGCCGGCCTGGCGCGCACGCTCGAGCGCGCCTTCTCCACGAGCGGCGCCCGCGCCGTGGCGCTATTGATCAACTCGCCGGGCGGCTCGCCGTCGCAATCGCACCTGATCTTCCGGCGCATCCGCCAATTGGCCGAAGAGAAGAACCTGCCGGTCTACGCCTTCATCGAGGACGTCGGCGCCTCGGGCGGCTACATGCTCGCCTGCGCCGCCGACGAAATCGTCTGCGATCCATATTCGATCGTCGGCTCCATCGGCGTGGTCGGCGGCACGTTCGGCTTCGTCGAACTGATGCACAAGCTCGGCATCGAGCGCCGCGTCTACACAGCCGGCGAGCGCAAGGTGATGCTCGATCCGTTCAAGCCGGAGAAGCCCGAAGACGTCGCGCGCATCAAGGCGATCCAGCAGGACATGCATGAGAACTTCATCGCGCTGGTGAAGGCGCGCCGCGGCACGCGCCTCGGCGGGCCCGACGAAACCTTGTTCTCCGGCGAGTTCTGGACCGCCAACCGCGCCATCGAGCTCGGCCTTGCTGACCGCATCGGCGACCTGCGCGCGGCGATGCGCGAGCGCTACGGCGAGAAGGTTCGCCTGCCGCTGATCGAGGCGGACCGCAGCTTCCTCGGCCGCCGCCTGTCCGGCGTCGGCGGCGCCTTGTCCGCCGACGGGCTTGCCGATGATCTCATATCGGCGGCGGAAGCGCGCGCGCTGTGGTCGCGCTTCGGGCTCTAGCGCCGCGCTACTGCACCGGCTTGTTGCCGAACAATTTGGCGACCGCCGCCACCTGCGCCTTCTGCTGATCGATCGAGGCGGCGAATTCCTTGCCGTCGCCCGGCATCATGATCTGCCCGGTCGCGGTCATCTTCGCCACGATGGCCGGATCCTTCGCGACCTCGCGGACGTCGTCGGCGATCCGCTTGCGTGCCGCGGTCGGCAATTCCGGCGAGCCGAAATAGCCGACGAGCCCGTCGAAATCGAGCGAGGGGTAGCCGGCCTGCGACGCAGTCGGAGTGTCGGGCAGCGCGGGCGCGCGCGAGTGGTTGGTGACCGCCAGCACCTTCACCTTGCCGGCCGCGACCTGCGGCCGCACGATGGCGTACGCCGGCATGTAGACCTGGATCGTGCCGGCGGCGAGATCGTTGGCCGCGCCGGCCGGGTTCTTGTACGGCACCTTCTCCATCTTCAGGCCGACCGTGTGCAGAAATCCGGCGAAGACGAAATCGGTGAAGCCGGTCGCCGTCGTCCAGTTGAGCTTGCCCGGCTCCTTCTTCGCCAGCGCCACGAGGTCGTTCAGCGAGTTCACGCCGAGCGCGGCCGGCACCGCCACCGCGACGACGGTGCTCGACACGCGCGCGACCGGGATCATGTCCTTCGGCTCGTACGGGAGCTTGTCGTGGAAGTAGGGGTGGGCGGTGAACGAGCTGACCGGCGACACGAGCAGCGTGTGGTCGTCATGCGCGCCGAGGAAGCTGGTGATGGCGACGATGCCGTCGCCGCCGGGGCGGTTCTCGACCACCACCGGCTGGTGCCACAGGCCCGACAGCTTGTCGGCGAACAGGCGCGCGCCGATGTCGACGCCGCTGCCGGGTCCGAGGGTCACGATCAGGCGCACCGGGCGCGTCGGCCAGGCGTCGGCCGCGGCGCCGGGCCGCATCGTCAGGCCCGCCAATGCCAGAGTGGCCGCGAGCAGCAGGGCGCGGCGGCCCGTCACGAATGACGTCATGCGATCCTCCCCTCCGCTCCGGCGTTGTACGAGGAGGCCGGTTGCGGCTTGTGCGTCGATCGTGAAAGCGTAGCGCATGTGCTATGTTGGCCGCCACCGCGGGCGTGCCCCGGTACGCCGCGAAATTGCCGTCTTCGCCACCCAGCCTCGGGTTGGCGAATACCTCCCCGGAGATGCCGATGCCGCACATTCTGCTGTCGCCGCTGGTCAAATGGACGCTCGCCGCCGCCGGCGGGGCCGTCCTGGTGCACTGGGTGGTGACCGAGGTGAAGCGGGTCAACGAGGAGCTCGAGGCCCGTCGCGCGCGCGTGCGCATCCGCGACCAGGAACGGCGCCCGACGCTCCGCCGCGATCCGCTGAGCGGGGAGTTCAGGCTCTGACTTTCCCGTCACCCTGAGGAGGCCGCGAAGCGGCCCTCGAAGGGTCTCTGAGTCCCCTGACAGTCACAGGTCCTTCGAGGCTCGGCCTTCGGCCGAGCACCTCAGGACGACGGGCGACCGCTTGCTTGACCCCCCAAACCACCGCCGATAGGGTCCGCCACCTTTCCAAAGGCGAAGACAAGAAACGCGATGGCCGAAGCCGACCTTCTCGCCAAGCCCGCGGCGCGTGCGGCCAATCTCGATCCCGCGCGCTCGTTTCAGGGCCTGATCCTGACGCTCCAGCAGTACTGGGCGGGGCAGGGCTGCGTCATCCTGCAGCCCTACGACATGGAGGTCGGCGCCGGCACCTTCCATCCGGCGACCACGCTGCGCGCGCTCGGCCCGCGCCCGTGGCATGCCGCCTACGTGCAGCCCTCGCGCCGGCCGAAGGACGGCCGCTATGGCGAGAACCCGAACCGGCTGCAGCACTATTATCAATTCCAGGTCATCCTGAAGCCGTCGCCGGCCGACATCCAGGACCTGTATCTCAATTCGCTCAAGACGATCGGCATCGATCCGCGCGTGCACGACATCCGCTTCGTCGAGGACGACTGGGAGAGCCCGACGTTAGGGGCCTGGGGGCTCGGCTGGGAGTGCTGGTGCGACGGCATGGAAGTGTCGCAGTTCACCTACTTCCAGCAGGTCGCCGGCTTCGAGTGCAATCCGGTCGCGGGCGAACTGACCTACGGGCTCGAACGCCTCGCCATGTACGTGCAGGGCGTCGAGCGCGTCTACGATCTGAACTTCAACGGCCTCGAGGGCGACCGCAAGGTCACCTATGGCGACGTCTTCCTCCAGGCCGAGCGCGAATACTCGAAGCACAATTTCGAGGTCGCCGACACCGCGATGCTGTTCGAGCAGTTCAAGATGGCGGAAGGCGCCTGCCAGAAATATCTCGCCGCCGGCTGGAACGCCGACCGCACGCGGCACGCCATGGCGTTGCCGGCCTACGACCAGTGCATCAAGGCGTCCCACGTCTTCAACCTGCTCGACGCGCGCGGCGTGATCTCGGTGACCGAGCGTCAGAGCTACATCCTGCGCGTGCGCGAACTCGCCAAGGGCTGCGGCGAAGCCTGGCTCGCCACCGACGGCGGCGGGGCTGCTTAAGGATTACGAATGCCCGACCTTCTGCTCGAACTGTTCTCCGAAGAGATCCCGGCGCGCATGCAGGCGCGCGCGGCCGACGACCTCAAGAAGATGGTGACCGACCGTCTGGTCGCGGCCGGCCTCGTCTATGAGGGCGCCAAGGCCTTCGTGACGCCGCGCCGCCTCGCGCTCACCGTGCACGGCGTGCCGGCGCAGCAGCCGGACGTGAAGGAGGAGCGCAAAGGTCCGAAGGTCGGCGCGCCGGAGCAGGCGATCGCCGGGTTCCTGCGCGCGGCCGGCCTCACGTCGATCGACCAGGCGAAAGTGCAGGCCGACAAGAAGGGCGACTTCTACGTCGCCGTCACCGAGAAGAAGGGCCGGCCGTCGATCGACGTCATCGCGTCGATCGTGCCCGAAGTCGTGCGGTCGTTCCCCTGGCCGAAGTCGATGCGCTGGGGCTCAGGGAAACTCAACTGGGTGCGGCCGCTGCATTCGATCGTCGCCACCTTCGGTCCCGAGACCGAGGAGCCCGATATTGTCCGCTTCGACATTGACGGCGTGTCGTCGGGCAACGAGACGCGCGGCCATCGCTTCATGGCGCCCGGCGCCTTCGCGGTGAAGCGCTTCGACGATTATCTTTCGAAATTGCAGGACGCCAAGGTCGTGCTCGATCCGGCGCGCCGCGCCGAGATGATCCTGACCGACGCGAAGAATCTCGCCTTCGCGCAAGGTTTTGAATTAGTCG
>JBQCFB010000122.1:0-3381 GCA_051959715.1 Pseudolabrys sp. | reverse complement strand
TCACGCGCCGCGTTCTCGATCACGGTCGTGCCGCGCGCCAGCACGGCGCCCATGATCGCGGTGTGCGTGCCGCCGACGGTGACCTTCTGGAAATTAATCTCGCCGCCGCGCAGGCCGTTCTTCGCGCGCGCGACGACATAGCCGCCTTCGATCTCGATGTCGGCGCCGAGCGCCTCCAGCGCCATGATGAGCAGGTCGACCGGCCGCGTGCCGATGGCGCAGCCGCCGGGCAGCGACACCCTCGCCTCGCCCATGCGCGCAAGAAGAGGCGCGACGACCCAGAAGCTCGCGCGCATCTTCGAGACGAGCTCGTAAGGCGCGGTGGTGTCGACGATGGTCTTGGCCGAGAGCGTGATGGTGCGGCCGGCGTTCGGATCGTCGCCCGGACGCTTGCCGCTGATCATCACGTCGACGCCGTGATTGCCGAGGATACGCTGGAGCTGGATGACGTCGGCGAGGCGCGGCACGTTCTCGAGGATCAGCGGCTCCTCGGTCAGCAGGCTCGCGATCATCAAGGGGAGCGTGGCGTTCTTGGCGCCGGAGATCGGGATAACCCCGTTCAGGCGCTGACCGCCGACAATGCGTATCCGATCCATTCTCGCCCCGCCCGCTTCGCCGCTTCAGCCCGACGGCCGGAGTCTATGAACCCCGCAAGCCTGCCTGCAAAGCCAATAATTGTTGCACACTTATCGATGAGCTTCGCCGCCCGAATACGGCGAAAGTCCGGTCCCGGACCCTTCCTATCGCTTTGGCCCTGCTTCCGGTTCCGGCGATGCCGCACCGGAGGGCTGTTTTTCGCCGCGGCCGCGCACCTGCGCCTTGCGGCGGCGTAAATTCTCGCGCAACGCAGCCTTGAGCCGCTCGTCGCGGCCACCCTTCGCGGGCGGCATTTTACCGTCCTTGCCCTGCGCCATGCCGGCCGTCCTAGCCGGGTCGGCAACCTCCGGGCAAGCCGCCCGCATTACCTTGCACCACTGGAGGGGTTGTGGCAGTTATCCGCCCGCATTCGCAGCCCCGCCAATCCGGGGGACCGCGGGTCGCCTCAAGCTGCCGTAGCTCAGTGGTAGAGCACCCCCTTGGTAAGGGGGAGGTCGAGTGTTCAATCCACTCCGGCAGCACCATTCACGCCGCAGCGGCGCTCCGTATTTTCCAGATTCCGCAGGCTCTCAACGCTCCGGCGTGGTCGCCGTCAGCGCGCGGCCGAGCACCATTTCGCGGTGGAGCACGTAGAGCCCGCTGGCGATGATGACGAGGGAGCCGCCGATGGTGAAAGCGTCCGGCGGTTCGCCGAACATGAAGAGGCCGAACAGCAGCGACCACACCAGCATCACGTAACGGAACGGCGACACGAGCGACACCGTGATCGGACCGCGGAACGCCTGCACGTTGAGCGTCATGCCGAAGGCGTAGCAGGCGCCGGTCGCGGCCAGGATGGCGACGAGCCTGGCGTCCGGCGCGACCCAGTCGCCGCGCGCCGTGGACAGCGCGCCGCCGATCACGCAGAGGATCGTCGGGGACACGAGCGCGACCACCAGCGAATTGGCGCGCATCCCGATGCTGCGCGTGACGAGATCGCGTCCGGCCGAGCAGATCGCCGCCACGGCGGCGAGCAGCGTCCAATAGCTGAAGCTCTGCGGCTCGGGCTTGGTGATCAACACCACGCCGGCAATGCCGAGGATGATCGCCGACCAGCGATGCCAGCCCACCCTCTCGCCGTACATGAAGATGGCGAGCAGCGTCATGAAGATCGGCGAGGACAGGACGATCGCCGTCGAATCGCCGAGGCGGGCATTGCTGATGGCGAGCACGAAGGTGATCGTGCCCAGGACGTCGAACAGGGAGCGGCCAAGAACGGCGCGGTTGCCGACGATCCTGAGGTCCGAAAGCTGCCCGCGGGCGGTGAGTAATGCGAGGAACAGGAGGCTGCTGAACAGGCCGCGCACGGCGAGCACCTCGCCGAACGGCAGGGACAGCGCGCTGAGCTTGGTGAGCGCGTCCGACGCGCTGAAGCCGACGCCGCCGACGATCAGGCAGGTGATGCCGCGGCGGTCGGCGGAGGAAAGAGCCATTGTGAGATGCGACGCCCGAATTGGGACGACCGTACTCACCGTCCCACCGCGCGTCCAGAGCGATCGCGGTATGGGTGCTCAGCCGCTTTTGACGACCACGACGCCGTCGCCTGCGACGACGCCCTCGGGCCGCACGAAGAGCGGATTGATCTCAGCCTCGGCGAGCCGGTCGCCGATCGCCAGTGCCATTTGCGAGAAAGCGACGATGGCGCCGGCGAGCGAGGCGATATCGGCCTTCGGCCAGCCGCGGAACCCGGAGAGGAGCGGCGCCGATTTCAATTCGGCGATCATCTCCTCGGCGTCGCTGCGCGTGAGCGGCGCCAGCCTGAGCGCGGTATCGCGATAGAGCTCGGCGGCGACACCGCCCATGCCGAGCAGGATCGCCGGGCCGAGCTGTGCATCCTGCGCGTAGCCGAGGATCAGTTCGACGCCGCCGGTGACGAGTTCCTGCACCAGGAAGCCCTGGGGCTGCGCGCGCGCCGCCTGCGCAAAGCGCGCCGCCATCGCCTCGCAGGTGCGCACGACGTCGGCAGGCGCGACATCGACCGCGACGCCGCCGATCTCCGACTTGTGCAGCACGTCGCGCGACAGGATCTTGACCACGACGTTGCCGCCGAACGTCTTTGCCGCCTCCGCCGCTGCGGCCGGCGTCGCCGCGACGATCTCGCGCGTCGCCGGAATGCCGAAGGCGGCGAACAGGCGCTTGCTTTCCGCTTCGTTGAGCGGGCCGGGCTTCAACAGTGCGCGCGCGTCGTCCGGGATTGCGAGCGGAGCCGCGACCGCAGACGGGGCGTGAGCGGCCTGACCGACGCGCCGCATCGCGGAAAGCGCGGTCGCGCAACTCTCGGGCGCCGCAAAGGTCGGCACGCCTGCGAGATTCAGCGCACGCACTAGCGACGGCGCGTCGGGGCTAACGAAGCCGATCACCGGCTTGCCGCTTTGGGCGGCGCAATCGCGCAATGGTGCGCCGGCCGTCTCCGGCTCGCGCAGCGCCGATGAGCCGAGCACCACCGCGACCGCATCGTAGGCCGGGCTCGCCGTCACCGCATCGAGGATGGTGCGAATCGTCTCGCTCTTCACGCCGGCGAGCGTGACGTCGATCGGGTTGTTGTCGAGTGTCGCGCCGTCGATACGAAGCGCCTTCAGTTTCGCCGCGGTCGCCTCGTCGGGAGCCGGTGTCTCGAAGCCGGCGAGCCCGGCGGCATCCGCGAGCAGGCTCGCCGCGCCGCCGGTCGAGGTGATGATGGCGATGCGGTTGCCGTCGAGCTTGCGGCCGGCGGCGAGCGCCAGCGGAATATCGATGAGATCGGAA
>JBQCFB010000121.1:0-2666 GCA_051959715.1 Pseudolabrys sp. | reverse complement strand
GCTCGACCGCCCGCGCCACGCCGACATGATCGCCAAGGTGCGCAAGACCGGCGCCGCGGTCTCGCTCATCTCGGACGGCGACGTCGCCGGCGTCATCCACTGCGCCGAGCCGAAGACCGGCATCGACATCTATCTCGGCATCGGCGGCGCGCCGGAAGGCGTGCTCGCGGCGGCGGCGCTGCGCTGCATTGGCGGGCAGATGCAGACGCGCCTCATCATCGACAATGAGGCGCTGCGCGAGCGCACGCTGAAGATGGGCATCAAGGACGCGAAGAAGAAATACGAGATCGAGGACATGGTGCGCGGCGACTGCCTTTTCGCGGCGACCGGCGTCACCAGCGGTCCCATGCTCAACGGCGTGAAGTTCGGCAAGGACGTGATCGAGACCGACACGGTGGTGATGCGCTCGGTCACCGGCACCGTGCGCCGGGTGATCGGGGAACACCGCGAGCTGTCGAAATTCCATCTCGACTGAGCCAGCGGTCGTGCGGAGGGGGCGATGAAGCGCCTGTTGACCTGCCTGCTACTGGCCGCAGCGCTTGCCGCGCCCGTGCGCGCGCAGACGCCGCCGTCACCGCCGCCTGAGGCGATCGCCGCGGCGAGGGAGCTCGCCGCGCTGATGGGCGGCGACACGGTCGGGCAGATGAGCGCGGCGCTCACCGCGCAGATATGGCCGAACATCGAGCAGCAGCTCGGTCCGAAGGTCGACGCCGCGACGCTCGCCGAGCTGCGCAGCCAATTCGAGACGTCGCTGTCGAACTTCACCAAGGAAGTGATGGCGGAGTCGCCCGCCGTCTATGCGCGGCATTTCACGGTCGACGAGCTGCACGCCAGGCTCGCCTTCTACAAGTCGCCGGTCGGGCAGAAGGCCTTGAAGACCATGCCGACGGTGATGACCGAGCTCGGCCAGCAGATGGCGCCGCGCATGCAGGCCTTCCAGGCCGACCTCCACGGCAAGATGGAAGCGACCCTGAAGAAGCACGGCTACGCCAAGTAGCGCGTAGTAGCGCGCGGCTCAGGCCGGGACGGTTTCGCCCACGCGGTTCGCGACGTCCGGATAGGCCTGCCGCAGCAGGGCGCCGAGATGCGCCGCGATCGCGCCCATGCCGGCGGCGTCGGTGCCGGCGCGGCCATCCTTCGCTTCGGCGTCCGGATTGTAATTCGTGTTCGTGTTGACGTCGTAGGTGTAAGGCCGGCCCTTGTCGTCGACGATGAATTCGATGCCGGCAATGCCGATGCCGTTCGCGGCAAGGAAGGCTTCCCAGCGCGGGATCAGCGGGTGCTTGAAGCCCCGCACGATCTGGAACTTGTCGGACGGCGCAACGGCGGGGCAGACCTCGGCGAGCGGCGGCGCGTCGATCTGGCAGGCATCGGCCGGACAGAGCTCGAAGCCTTGCGAGGTGTCGACGCGCACCGCATAGAGGAATTTGCCGCCGACGAACTCGACGCGCGTGATGAAGGGCTGCGGCGCCTTGATGTAGCGCTGCACCAGGGTGATGCCGTCGATCGACGGCTCGAACGCGTCGCTGGCGAGATGCTCCGCCAGCGCCTGCTCGGAGAGGAGCAACTGCACGCCGAGGCCCTTGCCGGCGCGGTTGTGCTTGAGGATGACGGGATAGCCGAGCCGCCGGGCGGCCTCGGCAATGTTCTCTCTGCCGACCACGGCGAGCGTCGCCGGCGTCTCGATGCCGAACTTGGCGAGCGACTCGTACTGCGCAACTTTCGACACTTCCAGCGCGACGGCGCGTTCACCGTTGACGACGGTGCGGCCGTGGCGGGTCAGCCAGGCGAGCACCGCGGCGGTCAGTTCGGGCGCGTAGCGGTGGTCGCGGGTGTGCGACGAGGCGCTCATGCGGTTGTAGAAGACGCCCTGCGGCGGAGCCTGGCGCAGGTCGAGCACGCCGGCGTCGAGAAACCACTCGGCGAAAGGAATGTTGCGCGCCTCGAAGGCCGCGCGCAGCGGCTCGACCCAGGCGTCGTTCTCGTGGATGACGTAAACCTGCGGCGCACCGCCCGACGCTGTGAGATTCTGGCGCATTTTCCGGCCCCTGTGGTCCGGTCGAAATAAGCCACGGCCGCAGGGGCGACAACGCGGCCGCGCCAGAAAGAAATCTTATGCTGTGAGAGTCGGGCGCAAGAGTGCGATTTTTCCCCTCGCGGTCCCGCCTTTGGATCAATATATCGGCGCCTCCGGAGCCGGAATCGGTCATCGATCGCGCATGCTGCCCGTCTTGAACATCCAGGATACCGACGCCTTCCTCGGCGTGGAGAAATCCGCGACCGGGCGGATCTGGCGCGATCGTCTCGATGCGCGCGGGCAGGCGCGCGCGCTGATGATCGCGCAGCGTTCAGGCCTGCCGGAACTGCTGGCGCGCGTGATGGCCGGGCGCGGGGTCGAGCCGGAGGAGGCGGAAGCCTTTCTCGATCCGAGCATTCGCCGGCTGATGCCCGATCCGCACACGCTCACCGACATGGAGGTGGCGGCCACGCGCATTGCCGACGCCGCGACGAAAGGTGAGAAGGTTGCGATCTTCGGCGATTACGATGTCGACGGCGCGACCGCCGCGGCGTTGCTCACCCGCTTCCTGCGCTTCGCCGGTCTCGATCCGATCGTGCACATTCCCGATCGCATCTTCGAAGGCTATGGGCCAAACATCGACGCCATC
>JBQCFB010000120.1:0-2596 GCA_051959715.1 Pseudolabrys sp. | reverse complement strand
CGCCGCGATTGCCGCTTCGTCGAGATCTTCGGGGCGCAAATCCTGCGCCGCGCCGAGAAACGTGTTCATCGTGCGCTCGCCATCGGGCGTCACCATGATGTAGCAGCGCGCGGTCGAAGGCCCGTCGGTCGCCGGCTTGGTGTCGAACGCGACCTTGATCGAGCGGATGTCGTGCGCGAAGGCCTTGCCGAGCTCGTCGTCCTTGACCTTGCCGACGAAGGCCGCGCGCGCGCCGAAGCTCGCGACCCCGGCGATCGTGTTCGCCGCCGAGCCGCCCGACGATTCCGTCGCCGGACCCATGGCGTCGTAGATCGCTTTCGCCCGCGCTTCGTCGATCAGCGCCATGCCACCTTTGTGCATGCCCTGCGCCACCAGGAAGTCGTCCTCGGCGCGGGCGATGACGTCGACGATGGCGTTGCCGATGCCGAGCACGTCGTAGCGGGAAGCGGTCATGGAAGGTCCTTTTGCGAGGCGCGGGCGCTCAAAGCGCGCGGCACTATAGCCATTGGCCTTCGCGAGGCAATGTTGGGCGCTGCGTCGTCAGGAGGGGCAAAAGCCCACGCGGATGGGCCTTGTTCGATCCTAGTGGACCGGCGGCAGCCGCTTGAGCACTTCGAGGCTCCACCACAGGAAGTAGCCGCCGATCGCAATACCGAGCGCCACCTTGATCAACTGGATGACGAGTTCGTCTTTGCTCATCGAAATTCCGCCTTCTGCCGCGTTTCGGATGATTTCGGACCTCCTATAGTGCATCCGGGGTTGCGCGGTCCACGCGGCCATGCGATGTGGCCCGCCACAATCTCCTGGGAGTTAAGGCGATGGCGTTCAAGGAACGCGTGTTTTCCGGCGTGCAGCCGACCGGCAACCTGCATCTCGGCAACTATCTCGGCGCGATCACCAAGTTCGTGGCGCTCCAGGACAGCTACGACTGCATCTACTGCGTCGTCGACATGCACGCCATCACCGTCTGGCAGGAACCGGCCGAGCTCATGCATGCGACGCGCGAGGTCACCGCGGCCTACCTCGCCTGCGGCATCGACCCGAAGAAGAATATCGTCTTCAACCAGAGCCAGGTCGCCGAGCACGCCGAGCTCGCCTGGGTGCTCAATTGCGTCGCCCGCCTCGGCTGGCTCAACCGCATGACCCAGTTCAAGGAGAAGGTCGGCAAGGACCGCGAGAACGTCTCGGTCGGCCTCTACGCCTATCCCACCCTGATGGCCGCCGACATCCTCGTCTACCGCGCGACGCACGTTCCGGTGGGCGAAGACCAGAAGCAGCACGTCGAGCTCGCCCGCGACATCGCGGTGAAGTTCAACAACGACTTCGGCGCATCGGTCGCCGCGCATGGCTATGGCGACGGCTTCTTTCCGCTGCCGGAGCCGCTGATCCAGGGCCCGGCGACCCGCGTGATGTCCTTGCGCGACGGCGCCAAGAAGATGTCCAAATCGGACCCGTCCGATTATTCGCGCATCAACCTGACCGACGACGCCGACGCGATCGCGCAGAAGATCCGCAAGGCCAAGACCGATCCCGAGCCGCTGCCGAGCGAGGAGAAGGGTCTCGACGCGCGCCCGGAAGCCGACAATCTCGTCGGCATCTACGCCGCGCTCAACGGCACGACCAAGGCGACCGTGCTCGGCGAATTCGGCGGCGCGCAATTCTCGACTTTCAAATCCGCGCTGGTCGATCTCTCGGTCGCCAAGCTTGGGCCTATCGGCGCGGAGATGAAGAAGCTGGTCAAGGATCCGGTCTACATCGACGGCATCCTTGCCGAAGGCTCCGACCGCGCCCGCGTCATCGCCGCCGACACCATGAAGGCGGTCAAGGACATCGTCGGCTTCGTGCGGCGGTAACGCCGCTTGTAAGCGCGGCGCCTGTCGTGGCACCCTTGGCGTCGTGCGCCGTGCTCCCGCGCGCACGGCAGGGGCGAGAATGAGCAAGCGGCGCAGCAACGAAGCCGGCCACAAGCGCAAATACCTCGTCGTCATCGACGACACCGAGGAATGCGACCGTGCCGTGTTCTGGGCCGCCAAGCGCGCCGCGCGCACGCAATCCCAGATCGTCATGCTGCGCGTCATCGAGCCGGGCGAGCGTAACCAGCAATGGCTCGGCGTCGCCGACATCATGAAGGCCGAGCAGACCGAGGCGGCGAACGCCGCGCTCGACAAGTTCACCAAGCGGATCCGCGAAGTGGCGAAGATCGCGCCCGAGCGCATCGTGCGCGAAGGCGAGCCGGCGGAAGAGATGCTCAAATTGATCGAAGAGGATGACGACATCGGCATCCTCGTGCTCGCCGCCGACTCCGGCAAGGAAGGCCCCGGCCCACTCGTCACCAGCGTCGCCAAGACGTCGGGCACGTTTCCGATCACCGTCGCCATCGTGCCCGGGCACTTGAGCGACGACGAGCTCGAGGCGATGTCGTAACGGCGAGAGCCGCCGAGCACGCGCTCAACGTCTGGTCATTCTCTCCGCGCTGTCATTGCCGGGCTTGACCCGGCAATCCATGAGGCTGGCCCGTCAGCACGGCAGAACGATTGTCAATTGCGGAGCTTCATCATGGATGCGCGGATCAAGTCCGCGCATGACGCCGAAATTG
>JBQCFB010000119.1:0-3621 GCA_051959715.1 Pseudolabrys sp. | reverse complement strand
CGCTCGACCGCATGCGCGTGCGCGCCTTCCCGTTCCATTCGTCGGTGAACTCGTTCGTCGCCGACCACGATTTCGTCTTCGTGGTCGAGCAGAACCGCGACGCGCAACTACGCTCGCTCATTGTCAACGAATGCGACATCGACCCGGTGCGGCTCGTGCCGGTGCTCCATTATGACGGCACGCCGATCACTGCCCGCTTCATCGCCAAGGCGATCGGCGAGCACCTCGAGAAGCTGAAGGTGAAGCCGTCGAAGGTGACCTCATGACCTACATTGCGAAGCCAAAATTCCACCATCCGGACCTGCCGAAGAACGAACTCGGCTACACGCACCGGGATTACGAGGGCTCGGTGTCGACGCTGTGCGCCGGCTGCGGCCACGACTCGATCACCGCGGCGATCATCCAGTCCTGCTTCGAACTCGCGATCGAACCGCACCGCGTCGCCAAGATCTCCGGCATCGGCTGCTCGTCGAAGACGCCGACCTACTTCCTCGGCAATTCGCACGGCTTCAACTCCGTGCACGGGCGCATGCCCTCGGTGCTCACGGGCGCCAACCTCGCCAACCGCGACCTCATCTATCTCGGCGTGTCCGGCGACGGCGACTCCGCCTCGATCGGCCTCGGCCAGTTCGCGCATTGCCTGCGCCGCGGCGTCAACATGGTCTACATCGTCGAGAACAACGGCGTGTACGGCCTGACCAAGGGGCAGTTCTCGGCGACGGCCGACCGCGGCTCGAAGTCGAAGCGCGGCGTCATCAACACCGACAACTCGATCGACATGGTGGCCATGGCGCTTCAGCTCGGCGCCACCTTCGTCGCCCGCTCATTCTCCGGCGACAAGCACCAGCTCGTGCCGATCATCAAGGCGGCGATCGCGCACAAGGGCGCGGCCTTCATCGACGTGATCTCGCCGTGCATCGCCTTCAACAACCATGCCGGCTCGACCAAGAGCTTCGACTTCGTGCGCGAGCACAACGAGGCGGTGAACCGGCTCGACTTCATCTCCTCGCGTATGCCGATCGAGGTGAAACAGGAGCCTGGCACGGTCGAACTCGTCGAGCAGCACGATGGCTCGAAGCTGGCGCTGCGCAAGCTATCCGCCGATTACGATCCGCATGACCGCACCGCGGCGCTCGGCTTCCTTCAGCACCACGCCGCGAAGGGGCAGATCGTCACCGGCCTCCTCTACGTCGACAAGGACTCGGAAGATCTTCATGCGCATCTGCGCACGGTCGACGCGCCGCTCAACGCGCTCAATGCGCCGGAGCTCTGCCCGGGCCAGTCGGCGCTGGACAAGATCAACGCCGGTTTGCGCTGAGCGAAAGACCCTTCCCTGTCATGGCCGGGCTTGTCCCGGCCATCCGCGTCTTTAAGTGATTCCGATTAGGCGTGGATGCCCGGCACAAGGCCGCGCATGACGCAGAGCGCGAGGCGCGGCCTCGCGAAAGGTACACGTCATGAACCTCCGCCCGCTCGGCCGTTCCGGTATCGCCATCGCACCGCTGATGCTCGGCGGCAATGTGTTCGGCTGGAACACCGACCAGAAGACGTCCTCAGCGATCCTCGACGCCTTCGTCGATGCGGGCTTCAACGCCATCGACACCGCCGACAGCTATTCCCGCTGGGCGCCCGGCCATGTCGGCGGCGAGTCCGAGATCATCATCGGCCGCTGGCTCAAGCAAAGCGGCAAGCGCGACAAGGTCGTGATCGCGACCAAGGTCGGCTCCGACATGGGCGAAGGCATCTGCGTGCGCAAGGACTACATTCTGCGCGCCGCGGAGGGCTCGCTGCGCCGGCTCGGCGTCGAGACCATCGACCTCTACCAGACGCATTTCGACGACGAGGCGACGCCGGTCGAGGAGACGCTCGAGGCCTATGCGAAGCTGATCGGCGACGGCAAGGTGCGCGCGATCGGTACGTCCAACATGACCCCGGCGCGGCTCAAGGCGTCGCTCGCCGCGAGCAAGGCGCACGGCCTGCCGCGCTACGACAGCCTGCAGCCGCTCTATAACCTGTCGGACCGCAGGGAATTCGAGACCGAATACGCGCCGATCGTCCGCGCCGAAGGGCTCGGCGTCATCAACTACTACGCTCTCGCCGCCGGCTTCCTGACCGGCAAGTACCGGTCGGCCGACGAAGCGATCAAGCATCCCGGCCGCGGCGGGCGGCTCAAGCGCTATGCCGACGCGCGCGGCTTCGCGATCCTCAACGCGCTCGATGCGGTCGCGGCGCGGCACGGGGCCACGGCGGCGCAGGTAGCGATCGCCTGGCTGATCGCGCAGCCGCTCATCACGGCGCCGATCGCCAGCGCGACGACGGTCGAGCAACTCCACGAGATCATGAAGGCGCCGCGGCTGAAGCTCTCCGCCGAGGACCTGAAGGCGCTGGATATTCCGGGCTGATCAGGCCGCGCGGACGACCGCCGGCGGCTCGAACGGCAGTTCGCCCGAGACGATGCGGTTGCGCCCGCCGTTCTTCGCCGCATAGAGCAGTTCGTCGGCGAGCGTGAGAAGGCCGGTCTCGTCGCCGACAAAGGCATCGGCGGTCGCAACGCCCACGCTCAAGGTCACGCGGTCCGAATCCGGCGAGGTCGGATGCGCAATCGCGGCGCGGTCCATCGCCACCGCGACGCGGCGGGCGAACTTGGCGGCGGCGCGCTGGTCAAGGCCCGGAAGCAGGCAGACGAACTCCTCGCCGCCATAACGCGCGACCAGCGCTTCCGGCGCGGCGATGCAATCGACCAGCACGCGGGCGATGCGGCGCAGGCAGGCGTCGCCTTTTTGGTGGCCGAAGCGGTCGTTGTATGGCTTGAAATAGTCGACGTCGATCATGAGCAGCGACAGCGGCCGGCCGGTGCGGGCGCAGCGCCGCCAATCGCGCGCGATCGCCTCGTCGAAGGAACGGCGGTTGGCGATGCCGGTGAGCGCGTCCGTCGCCAGCAATTGCTGCATGACGTATTTCTGCGCGAACTGCATGCGCTGGCCGCGCTGGAGCGCGTTGGCGGCGGCAAAGCCGAGTCCGTTGGCGAGCGCGATCCAGAGCAGTCCGAAATAAAGCTGCTCGGCGCTGGACGGTCCGGCCGAGAGCGTCAGCCACCAGGTCACGGACGCGGCCGAATAGAAGCTCGCGAAGACCGACGCCACGATCAGCCGCACCGGCAGATAGAGGTAGATGACGAACAGCGACGTGACGATCAGCGGCAGCCAGTTGTCGCCGATGACCGGCTGCAGCGTCATCACCGTGAAGCGCACGAGCACGACGACGACGCCGACTGCGAGCAGCGACGCCTCCAGCGCCTGCGGCGTCTTCGAGCGCAGGATGAGCGCCGCGCCGACAGCCGCGGTCATCACCGGCACGAGCGGCGGCAGCAGTGCGAACAGCGGGCCGTGGCCGGCGAGGAAGGCGATGTAGCGGCCGAGTCCGATCAGCGCGCCGGCGGCGGCGATGAAGCCGAGCAGCACGAGAACGCGGCGGCGATCGTCGGAATAGCGGCTGTCGAGGAAGGACTGCTCGACAAGCGGATCGACGAGGCGCGCCGTCCAGCGCGTCACCGCGACCGGCTTCACCTCGAGCTGGCTCTCGTCGACATTGCCAGGCAGTGCGCCCGTCAGCGTGATCATC
>JBQCFB010000118.1:0-23048 GCA_051959715.1 Pseudolabrys sp. | reverse complement strand
AGGGCCGGATCCCGCATCGTTAATCCTTCGTAAACCCTGACGCGTCACCACTAGGGCGTCCCCGCCGGTCCGAGGAACGCCCATGGTTTCGCGCACGCAACGCACCCCCTTCGCGGAGTGGTGGTGGACCGTCGACAAGCTTTCGCTGGCCGCCATCGGCGCCCTGATGCTCGCCGGCATCGTGCTGTCGCTCGCCGCGAGCCCCCCGGTCGCGAGCCGCCTCGGCCTCGACCCGTTCTATTTCGTCAACCGACACATCGTCTTCCTGGTCCCGACGATCATCGTCCTGATCGGCGTCTCGTTCCTCAACCCGCACCAGATTCGGCGGCTCTCGCTCGTCGTCTTCATCGCGAGCCTGATCCTGGTGGCCCTGACCCCGGTGTTCGGTGCCGAGATCAAGGGCGCCAAGCGCTGGCTCATCATCCTCGGCGTCAACATCCAGCCGTCCGAGTTCCTCAAGCCCGCCTTCGTCATCCTCGTCGCGTGGCTGTTCGGCGAATCCTCGAAGCGCCCGGACATGCCGGCGAACTTCTTCTCGCTCGTGCTCCTCCTGATGGTCGTGACGCTGCTCGTCATCCAGCCCGACTTCGGCCAGACCATGCTGGTCGTGCTGGTGTGGAGCGCGCTGTTCTTCATGGCCGGCATGCGCATCGTCTGGGTGTTCGGCATTGCCGGCGTCGCCGCCGCGGGGCTCACCGTCGCCTATTACACCGTGCCGCACGTCGCCGCGCGCATCCAGAAATTCATGAACCCGGCCTCGGGCGACACCTACAACATCGACATCGCCACCGAGAGCTTCATGCGCGGCGGCTGGTTCGGCAAAGGCCCGGGCGAGGGAACTGTGAAGCGCCTCCTGCCGGAGAGCCACACGGACTTCGTCTTCGCCGTCGCCGGCGAGGAGTTCGGCGTCGCGCTCTGCCTGGCGCTCGCGGCGCTGTTCGCCTTCATCGTCATCCGCTCGCTGCTGCGCGCCATGCGCAACGAGGACGCCTTCACGCGGTTCGCCGCCGCCGGCCTCACCATGCTGTTCGCGACACAGTCGGCGATCAACATGGCGGTGAACCTCCGCCTCATCCCGGCCAAGGGCATGACGCTGCCGTTCATCTCCTATGGCGGCTCGTCGATGATCTCGCTCGCCTACGCCATGGGCATGCTGCTGGCTCTCACCCGCGAGCAGCCGCGCGCCGCGATGCTCACCACGCCGGTGCACGAGCCCGAGCCCGCGGGGCAGGGGGCTTAGCGGCGGGCTCTCTCTCAGGCATAAGAGACCGATGTCGCGAGAGAACACCATCCTCCTCTGCGCCGGCGGCACGGGCGGGCACCTGTTCCCGGCCGAGTCGCTCGCCGTGGTGCTCGCCAGGCGCGGGCTGACCGTCGATCTCGCGACCGACCACCGCGCCGCGCATTTCAAATTCCCCGCGCGCGGCGTGCACCTGATCCCGAGCGCGACGCTGCGCGGCCGCGATCCCCTGAGCATCGCCAAGACCGCGGCGCTCCTGACCTACGGCACGTGGAAGGCGGGCCGGGTGCTCAAGCGCGTGCAGCCACGGGCTGTCGTCGGCTTCGGCGGCTATCCGACCGTGCCGCCGGTCATGGCGGCGACCATGAAGAACATCCCGACCGTGTTGCACGAGCAGAACGGCGTCATGGGTCGCGCCAATCGCATGCTCGCCGCGCGCGTCACGACGATCGCCACCGGGTTCCGTACGCTCAAGAACGCCGACGCCTTCGCCGACAAGATCACGTTCACCGGCAATCCGGTGCGGCCGGCCGTGCTCGCCGCGGCGGCGGCGCCGTACGATTCACCGCAGGCCGGTGGCGTGCTCAAGTTACTCGTGTTCGGCGGCAGCCAGGGCGCGCGGGTCATGTCCGAGATCGTGCCGGATGCGCTCGAGCAGCTCGACGCGTCGCTGCGCGCGCGCCTTTCTCTCGTGCAGCAGGCGCGCCCCGAGGATATCGACGACGTCCGCGCCACCTATGCGCGCCTCGGCGTCAAGGCGGAGTGCGAGCCGTTCTTCGCCGACCTGCCGGCGCGCATGGCGGCGGCGCATCTCATCGTCTCGCGGTCCGGCGCCTCGACGGTCGCAGAGCTCGCCGCCATCGGCCGCCCCGCCATATTGGTGCCCTTGCCGCATGCGCTGGATCAGGACCAGCTCGCCAATGCCGGCGTGCTGGAAAGCGCGGGGGGCGCCATCACCGTCGTGCAGCGCGATTTCACGGCGGAGCGGCTCGCTGCCGACCTGGCGCGGCTTGCCGGCGCGCCAGACCAGCTGACCGTCATGGCAACGGCCGCGAAATCCGCCGGAACGCTCGACGCGGCCGAGCGGTTGGCCGATTTAGTGATGAAAACAGCCGGTATTTGACTTTTTCCGCCGTGGCCGCGACAAGCGCCGGCCAAGACGGCGACATGAGCCACGAGGGGCGTGAACCAGCATGAAACTGCCGCGCGATATCGGACCCGTGCATTTCGTCGGCATCGGCGGCATCGGCATGAGCGGCATTGCCGAGGTGCTGGTGAACCTCGGCTACACCGTTATCGGTTCCGACGTCTCCGACTCCGCCAACGTCAAGCGCCTGCGCGAGAAGGGCATCAAGGTCGCGATCGGCCACAAGGCCGAGAACATTGACGGCGCCGACGTCGTCGTCGTGTCCTCTGCCATCAAGCGCGACAATCCCGAGCTCGTCGCGGCGCGGGCGAAGCGCCTGCCGGTCGTGCGCCGCGCCGAAATGCTGGCCGAGCTGATGCGGCTGAAATCCTGCGTCGCCATTGCCGGCACGCATGGTAAGACCACGACGACATCTATGGTCGCCTCGCTGCTCGACGCCGGCGGGCTGGATCCGACCGTCATCAATGGCGGCATCATTAATGCCTACGGCACCAATGCGCGCCTCGGCGGCGGCGACTGGATGGTGGTCGAGGCCGACGAATCCGACGGCACCTTCCTCAAATTGCCGGCCGACGTCGCCATCGTCACCAATGTCGATCCCGAGCACCTCGACCATTTCCACACCTTCGAGGCCGTGCAGGACGCGTTCCGCGCCTTCGTCATGAACGTGCCGTTCTACGGCTTCGCCGTCATGTGCACCGACCATCCGGTGGTGCAGAGCCTCGTCGGCAAGCTGGAAGACCGCCGCATCCTGACCTACGGCACCAATCCGCAGGCCGACGTGCGCCTCGTCGATCACGACCATCATGACGGACAGTCGCATTTCTCCGTTCAATTCCGCGACCGCAACGGCGCCGTCACGCATACGATCGACAAGATCGTGCTGCCCATGCCGGGCGGACACAACGCGCTCAACGCCACGTCGGCGATCGCCGTCGCGCACACGCTCGGCATCAAGGACGACGTCATCCGCGCGGCACTCTCGCGCTTCGGTGGCGTCAAGCGCCGCTTCACGCGCGTCGGCCAGTGGAACGGCGTCACCATCATCGACGATTACGGCCACCATCCGGTCGAGATCGTCGCGACCTTGCGCGCCGCGCGCGAGAGCGTGAAGGGCAAGGTGATCGCGGTCGTGCAGCCGCACCGCTACACGCGTCTCCACGACCTGTTCGAGCAGTTCTGCACCTGCTTCAACGATGCCGACACGGTCATCGTCGCGCCGGTCTATGCGGCGGGCGAGCAACCGATCGCCGGCGCCGACCGCGACTCGCTGGTCGCGGGCCTGCGCTCGCACGGCCATCGCCAAGCGCTGGCGCTCGAAGCGCCCGAGAAACTCGCCGGCATGATCAAGGGCCTCGTGTCGCCGGGCGACTATGTCGTCTGCCTCGGCGCCGGCTCGATCACGCAATGGGCCTACGCGCTGCCGGCCGAACTCGCTGCGCCGGGTTGAGGAGGCGTCGCGCCGCCGATGGCTTTCACCGACATCGTCCCCGAATTGAAGAAACGCCTGCCGAATCTACGCGGGCGCTTGCTCGCCAACCAGCCGCTCGGTGAGTTCACCTGGTTCCGCGTCGGCGGTCCGGCACAGGCGCTGTTCATGCCGGAAGACGAGAACGATCTCGCTTACGTGCTCGGCAACCTGCCTGCCGACATCCCCGTCACCGTCATCGGCGCCGGCTCCAACCTGATCGTACGTGATGGCGGTGTCGCCGGCGTCGTCATCCGTCTCGGCCGCGGCTTCAACGAGATCGCGACGGACGACACGCACCGCGTCACCGCGGGCACGGCCGTGCTCGACGTCATGGTCGCGCGCGCAGCGCAAAAGGCCGGCATTGCCGGGCTCGCCTTCCTGTCCGGCATACCCGGCACGATCGGCGGCGCGCTGCGCATGAACGGCGGCGCCTATGGCGGCGAGACCAAGGACATCCTGATCGAGGCGCGCGGCGTCGACCGTGCTGGCAGCATCCGCACCTTCACCAATGCCGAGATGGGTTTCTCCTATCGCCACTGCTCCGTGCCGGAGGACGTCATTTTCACCACCGCGGTGTTCCCGGGCAAAGCCGGCGATTCGGATGCGATCGCGACCGAGATGGAAGCGATTAAGCAAAAGCGCGAGGCGTCGCAGCCGCGCAACCGCACCGGCGGCTCTACCTTCAAGAATCCCGCCGGCAACAATGCCTGGAAGGTAATCGACGAGGCGGGCTGCCGCGGCCTCAAGGTGGGGGACGCGCAGGTCTCCGAACTCCACTGCAATTTCCTCATCAATCTCGGCAAGGCCAGCGCCTCCGACATCGAGACGCTCGGCGAGACGGTGCGCGAGCGCGTGAAGACGAGTTCTGGCATCGAACTGGAATGGGAAATTAAGAGAATCGGGATAGAGCGGACGCCATGAAACACGTCGCAGTCCTGATGGGTGGCTGGTCGTCCGAGCGCCAGGTGTCGCTGTGGTCCGGCACGGCCTGCGCCGATGCGCTCGGGCGCACCGGCCGTTACAAGGTGACGCGCGTCGACGTCGACCGCGACGTCGCCGTCAACTTGCGCGCGCTCAAGCCCGACTGCGCGCTCAATGTTCTGCACGGCCGCCCCGGCGAGGACGGCACGATCCAGGGCATGCTCGAGATCCTCGGCATTCCCTACAGCCATTCCGGGGTCATGGCGTCGTCGGTGGCGAACCAGAAGGACATCGCCAAGACCGTCATGAAGGCGGCCGGCATTCCGGGTCCCGGCGGCGGGCTGTTCTCGCGTCATGACGCCGCCCAAGCGCATGTGCTGCCGCCGCCTTACGTCATCAAGCCGGTCGCGGAGGGTTCGAGCGTCGGCGTGTTCATCGTGCGCGAGGACCACGCGCACCCGCCGCAGGAATTGACGCGCGACGACTGGGCCTATGGCGAGAAGGTGCTGATCGAACCCTACATTGCCGGAAAGGAACTGACTTGCGCGGTGATCGGCGACCGTGCGCTCGGCGTCATCGAGATCGTCGCGGCGACCAAGTTCTACGATTTCGAGGCGAAGTATGCGCCGGGCGGCTCGAAGCACATCCTGCCGGCGCCAGTGTCATCGGAAGTCTACGAAGCCTGCCGCCGCATTGCGCTCGACGCACATAACGCGCTCGGCTGTCGCGGCGTGTCGCGCGCCGACTTCCGCTACGACGATTCGAAGCCCGGCCTCCAAGGGCTCGCCTGCCTCGAAGTGAACACGCAGCCCGGCATGGCCGCGACCTCGCTGGTGCCGGAGCTCGCCGCGCATGCCGGCATGTCGTTCGAGGAACTGGTGTCGTGGATGGTCGAGGATGCCTCGCTCGGGCGCTGAAGGCATCATGGACGTCGTCATCCACTTCAATCCCGACTGTGGAACCGCGCGCAACGTGCTCGCCATCGTCGAGGCCGCCGGCTACGCGCCGACGGTGATCGAATATCTCAAGACCGGCTGGACGCGGCCGCAGCTTCTCGGCCTGTTCGCCGCCGCGGGGCTCAGCCCGCGCACGGCGCTGCGCGAGACGAAGTCGCCGGCCGCCGAGCTTGGTCTGCTGGGCGAGGGCGTTGCCGCCGATACCATCCTCGACGCCATGGTCGCGCATCCGATCCTGGTCAACCGCCCGATCGTCTGCACCGCGAAGGGCGTGCGCCTGTGCCGGCCGAGCGAGCGCGTGCTCGATCTGCTCGATCGCTGGCCGCCGGGCCCTTTCGCCAGGGAAGACGGATCGCTGCTCATCGACGCGCAGGGCCGCCGCGTGCCGTAGCGGGTGACGCCGTGCCGTAATGCGGATTACCGCGCATAAATTCCGACCGGCCGGCGCGAGATTTCACAGCGACTGTTCGGCACGGTACAGACGCTGCCCACGCTCCAGCCCTACCTTTTGACCGACAGTGGAGAGCGACGTTGAGCGCACGGCAGGCGAGCCCGAAGTTTCCGATCCCGGCCGTGCAGTGCCCGCGTTGCGGCAGCCCTATGCGGCTGACCACGATCCTGCCGGACGCGCACGGCCGCGACCGCATGACGTTCTCCTGCCAGTGCGGCTTCGATTACCAGCAATCCTCGACGGTGGCCGCGGAGCGCATGCTCTGAGCCGGTCACGTCGGTACGCCGGCGCTGAGCGAAGCGTGCTCAACCAGCGCTGATGTTCAGTTCCGCCACCAGGCGCTTGTATTTCTCCGAGTCCGCGCGCGCGAGTTCGCCGAGTTTTTCCGGCGCGCCGCCGATCGCCTCCAGCGAGCCGCTGTCGAAATTCGCCAGCAGCTTGGCGTCGCCGAGCGCCTTCTGAAACACCGCGTTGATCTGCGCGACGAGATCGGGCGGCGTGCCTTGCGGCGCGAAGGCGGCGTACCAGGCTTCGAGCACCACGTCGTGCCCGCTCTCCTTCAGCGTCGGGATGTCCTGGAGAGTCGGCGCGCGCCGGCCCGAGGACTGCGCGATGATCTTGATCGAGCCCGCCTTGTGATGCGCGATGAGCGCGGTCGGCCCGAGGAAGGCCGATTTGACATGACCGGCGAGCAGGTCGCCGACCGCTTGCCCCGCGCCGCGATAGGGCACGTGCTCGAGCTTCATGCCGGCTTCCTTGGCGAACCACGCGCCGATGACGTGCTGGTTCGAGCCGACGCCGGAGCTCGCGAAGCCGAGGCCCGGATTCTTCTTGGCGTAGGCGACGTATTCCGCGACCGAATTGACGCCGAGCGAGGGATGCACCGCCAGAACCTGCGGCTGGTGCGCGAGATCGATCACCGGCACCAGCACCTTGGTGTAGTCGTAGCTGAGCTTGAGGATATGCGGCGCGCTCGCTGCATTGTCGTTGGTGACGAGGATGGTGTAGCCGTCCGGCGCAGCCTTCATCGCCGTGTCCATGCCGATCGTGCCGCCGGCGCCGGTGCGGTTCTCGACGAAGACCTGCTGGCCGAGATCCTGCGACATGGGCTGCGAGCATTGCCGCGCGACGAAATCGATGGCGCCGCCGGGGGCGAGCGGCACGATGATGCGCACCGGCCGGTTCGGCCACTTGCCCTGCGCGAGCGCGCCCGAGAATGGGAAGGCGGCCGCAAGGCCCGCCGATGCACCCGCCTTGATGAAATCACGCCGTCCCAGCCGCACCACGTTCGATCCTCCACAGGTTCTTGTGTTGTGGAGCGCACAATTTCATGCACGCGACCCGGACGGAATAAATTTGGCATAAACTTCGCCGTGGGACGGGCGAAGCTCGCGCACTTGGCGATCTTGAGCGCTCAGGAAAAGCGGACGCCGAGCCGGTTGTCGGTTCGCCAGACGAGGTGGCAGGCGCGGCGGGTGTTTTCCGGCTTGATGACCAGGCTGAAGTCCTGCGGCAGGCTGCCGGGGCAATCCATTTCGATGCAGGCGCCCGTTTCGGACAGATTGCGGACGACGCATTCGATGCCCGCAAAGAGGTCGAACGAAATCGACCCGCCCTTGAAGGTGCGGTGGCGCGGCGCGGAGCGGCGATCCTGCATCTGCATAATGCCGCGATTGTCCGCCCAGCCGATTAGAAAGCGATGAAAGCTTGAACGTCGGCCGGGTTAATCCGCGCTAACCGTATGGCCGCGCCATTCGCGCGGAGTCATGGCAAATCGGGTGCGGAACGACCGGTTGAAGTGCGACAGGTCGTTGAATCCCCAGCGATAGGCGATCTCGGAGACCGGCGCGTGCAGTTGATGGGCGTCGCGCAGCGCCTGGCCGCAGGCCTTCAGGCGCTCCTCGAGCACGAAGCGGCCGAAGCTCCTGCCGGTCGCCTTGAAGCGCAGGTGCAGCGTCCGCACCGATATGCCGAGCGCGTCGGCGGCCAGTTGCGGCGTCAGCTCCGGATCGTGCAGGTGCTGGCGGCAGAAGGCGAGCATCGCCTCGGTCTGCAATTCGGGTTGCAGGGCGCGGGCCGGCACCTCGCCGGCGGTCGCGAGCGCCAGCAGGTTGCACAGGTTCTCCGACAGCAGCGTTGCAGCGTGCTCGTCGATCGTTTCGTTCTCGGCCAGCGCCACGATGTGCTGGCGCGCGAGGTCGACATATGGGCCGCCTGCCGCCAGCCGATTGAGCGGCGCGGCGCGGCTGAGCCACGGCGCGCGCCTGTTGAGCAGCGCGCGCGGGATCACGGTGGTGATGCGCTTGCCGCCCGTGACGCCGGCGCGGAACGGATGGCGCAGGTCGGAGACGGCGATGTCGCCGGCCATGAAATTGAAACTGCGGTCGCACTGGCTGATCGCGGTGCCGTGGGCGAGGTCGAGATAGATCGAATAATTGTCTGCCGGCGCCGCCGACACGTCGCGCCGCGTGCGCACGACGTCGTACGGTGTCGAAAGGCCGACGGCGAGCCGCAGCGGTCCCGCAACGCGCGAGGCGAGCTTCGCCGAGAACGGGCCAGGCGGCGCCTCGATCGAGACGTTGAAGATCGATTGGCACACGGCTTCGCGCCAGTATGAGAAGCGGTCGCGCGCCTCGACCGCCTCGGTCGACCATTCGGTCATCTGATCATCCTCTTGAGACGCGCGTCGCATGCGCTCTCGGCTCAATGATGTGCGCGCCTGCCCAAGATCGCAGACTGCGTACGAGCTAGAAGAACCCCATGCAAGGCCGGCTATTTCCATTCGCGATCACGAATGCGAGCGACGCATTCGTGCAAATTCTAGAACCGATCAGTCGCGATGATGTGTGTGACAGGACACGTTCGCGGCGGCTCTCAATTGATGGATGCGAGATGACGATGACCTCGACCTTCGAACAGGCGAAAGTGGGCAGAGGTATATCCGCGCGTTTACGCCGTTTCGGCAGGACGCTTCGGAGTATCGGCGCAGCGTATATGCGCGGGCTTCAGGAGCAGCGGCGGCGCGAGGCTGCGCTCATCCTCGCGCATCAGCGTTATGTCGACAGTCTCGATCGCGCGGCGCGGTTCGATGCCGACGCGCGGCCGAAGATCGTGCCGCTGCGCAGCGCACCTGCGACGCAGCCGGCGCAGGACTGCGGATCGATCTGAGGTTGCAGGCGAATCGCCGGCGTCCACGGCGCGGCTTCAGAATTTGTTTACCATCGTGGCCGCATAACGGCTTCACCTGCCTCACGATTGGGCAGGCGACGCCGGCCGGGGTCGATGGCGCGAATTTCGCTCTTCAGGGACACGGAAGCGCCCACGTCCGAGCCTGCCGACGCAGCCGTGGCGGCGGACACTGCCGCCCCCGATCTGTCGTTCCGCGAAACCGTGGATCTGCTCGAGACCGATCTCTCCGCGATGATCCGCGACGTCGCGCGCGCGGCCGCGTCGGTCAAGGCGGACGCGTCCGCCTCCTCGGACATTCTTTCGGCAATTCGCGCGCGCACTGAAGAGCTGGCGCGGGAATCGCGCGACGCCAAGCGCGATGCGGACAATGTCGCCGGCGCCACGGAAGAAATCGCGCGCTCCTCGACCAGTATAGAGCGCGAGGTGCGGCTCGCCGGCGAACTGAACGACCAGGCGGCAGAGGCCGCGCTTGCGGCCGCGACCAGCGTCGACAAGCTGAAAGCTTCGTCCGCCGACATCGGCGAGATCGTCGCGCTCATCGGCAGCATCGCCAAGCAGACCAATCTGCTTGCGCTCAACGCCACGATCGAGGCGGCGCGGGCGGGGCAGGCGGGCCGCGGCTTCGCCGTGGTCGCCGCCGAAGTGAAGGCGCTGTCGGTGCAGACCTCGAAGGCGACCGAGGACATCCGCCGCAAGATCGACATGCTCCAGGCCGACGCCGCGCGCTCGATCGAGGCTGTCTCGCGCATCGTCCACGCCAACAAGGCGGTGCGTCCCGTCTTCTCCAACATCGTCGGCGCGGTCGAGCAGCAGGCGGAGTCGACAGGCGGCCTATCGCGCATCGCCGCCGAGAATTCGCAGTTCATCGGCACGGTCGCCAACGGCGCCGCCGAGATCCAGACATCGTCCGCCGAGGCGACCGCGCACGCGGAAAGCGTCGGCCGGTCGGGCGAGGACGTGGTGCGGCTCGCCGAGCGGCTGAAGACGCGCTGCGTCATCTTCCTGCGCCTGACCGAGATCGGCGACCGTCGCCGCCACGAGCGGCTGCCGTGCGAACTTGCCGTCAGGCTCGAGGGCGGCTTCACCGCGCGCACCGCCGACCTGTCGGAAGGCGGGGCGCTCATTCGCTTGAACGAAGCGCGGCCGTTCAACGTCGGCACGGTGATCGGCGCCGACATCGCGAAGATCGGCGCCTGCCGGCTCAAGATCGTCAATGTCTCGCCGCTCGGCCTGCACTGCGCCTTCGAGGCGCTCGGCGCCGGCCCGCGCGCCGCGCTGACCGCCGAACTCGCGCGCATCCGCAGCGAGAACCGCGAGTTCATCGACTACGCCATTGCGGCCGCGAACACGATCGGCGCCGCCTTCGGGGACGCGGTCAATAGCGGGCGCGTCTCGCTCGACGACATGTTCGACAACGATTACGTGCCGATCCCCGGCACCGATCCGCAGCAGTACCGCAACCGTTTCCTCGACGTCGCCGACCGCATCCTGCCGCCGCTCCAGGAGCCGATGCTGGCGCACGACGAGCGCATGGTGTTCTGCGCCTGCATCGACCGCAACGGCTACCTGCCGGTGCACAATCTCGCCTACGGCAAGCCGCAGCGGCCGGGCGACGTGCTCTGGAACACCGCCAATTCGCGCAACCGCCGCATCTTCGACGACCGCGCCGGCCTGTCGTCCGGCCGTGTCGTGCAGCCCTATCTCATACAGAATTACCCGCGCAACATGGGCGACCGCACCGTGATGATGTGGGAAATCGACGCCCCGATCCGTGTCTTCGGCAAGCACTGGGGCGGCCTGCGCACGGCCTATACGCTGTAGGCGAGGGCGGACCGCCCGGATTGCCGTTGCGGCGGCGCGCTCGCCGCTATAAATGCCGCTGGACCGAGGCTGCATCGGAGCCCATCGCATGCATTCCCATTCCATCGACGATTATCGTCACACGCACGTGTTCCTCGGCGAGGAGCATGACCGCAACGAGCGGAAGACCTGGGCGGTCATCGCCGTCTGCGCCTGCATGATGGTCGCCGAGATTGCCGGCGGATACTGGTTCGGCTCGGTCGCGCTCATCGCCGACGGCCTGCACATGTCGACGCATGCCGGCGCGTTGCTGATCGCGGCGCTGGCCTACACCTACTCGCGCCGCTACGCGCGCGACGAGCGGCTCGTGTTCGGGACCGGCAAGTTCGGCGACCTCGCGGCCTTCACCAGCGCCATCGTCCTGGCGATCATCGCGCTGCTCATCGGCTATGAAAGCTTCGAACGTCTGATCGCGCCGGTGCCGATCGCCTTCGACGAGGCGATCCCGATCGCCGCGGCCGGCCTCTGCGTCAATCTGCTGAGCGCCTACCTTTTGCGGGACGAGCACGACCATCATCACGGCCACGCCCATGGTCACGACCATCATCATGACCACGACCACGATCATCATCACGGGCACGCGGCGGTCCATACCGACCATAATCTTCGCGCCGCCTTCGTCCACGTTATGGCGGATGCCGCGGTCTCCGTCCTCGTCATTGTCGGGCTCGTGCTCGGCCGCACTTTCGGCTGGGTGTGGATGGACCCGGCCATGGGCCTCCTGGCGACGGTGGTGATCCTGAACTGGTCGTGGACGCTCGTGCGCTCGGCAGGCGCGATCCTGCTCGACGTGTGCCCCGACCAGCGTCTGGGGCGGCTCATCGCGGCGCGGCTCGAGCAGAAAGGCGACCGGATCTCGGACCTGCATCTGTGGCGGGTCGGCCCCGGCCATCTCGCGGCGATCGTCTCGCTCGTGTCCGACGATCCGCGCACGCCGGCGCAATACAAGCGCCGCCTTGCCGGTCTGTCCGGACTCTCGCACGTCACGATCGAAGTCGAGCGTTGTCCGGGCGACCATCCGCACGCCTGAGACAGGTCAGCGAGGAGTCTCGACCGCCGGAGGCGAAATCCGCGCGACCGCGATCACGTTGAGCGCAGCGTAGACGCCGAAGCCGCAGGCGATGGCGGCGAAGAGGCCGCTCGTTCCGAGATCGAGCCAGTACACCGCCGCGAGACCTGCGCCGGCGCTGACGACGAGCCGCGCAGCGTTCGCCGTCATCGCTGCGAAGCCGCGGCCGAGTCCCTGGCTGACGAAGAACAGTCCGAGGCCGAGCCCGAAGCAGGCATAGACCGGTCCGACGATCCGCAGATATGCCGCGCCGATGCGTGCCACCTCGGCGTCGGCGCTGAACAGGCCGAGCCAAAGCGCCGGCTGGACGGCGACGATCGCGCCCAGCGTGCCGCATAGGACGGCGATCGTGGCGACGCCGGTCCAGGCGATGCGCCGCGCGCGAGTAAATTGCCGTGCGCCCCAGTTCGTTCCGACCATCGGGACGAGTGCCGTGCCAAAGCCGAAGGCGACGGGCTGCATGATGTATTCGAGGCGCGCGCCCAGCGCGTACCCGATCGCCGCTTCCGGCCCGAACTGTCCGGCGATGCCGGTCAGCACGACGACGGACAAATTGGTGATCGCGGTATTGATCAGGCCCGGTACGCCGACCTTGAGAACGTCGGCGAACAGCGGCCATTGCGGCGCGGGCCTGTCGAATTTCAGGCGAACGATCGACCGCGTCGAGCGCAGATAGGCGATCATGATGACGCTGCCGGCGCCGAACGGGATCACCAGCCCCCAGCCGGCACCGGCGGGACCGAGCGCGGGGATCGGGCCGTAGCCGAAGATGAGAAGCGGCGAGAGCGCGATATGCGCGACCACGCAGCCGACGAGCACGCCCGCATGCAGGCTCATATTGCCGGTGCCGCGCACCGCATTGCCGAGCAGATTGAGGATCGTGATGCAGACCGCGCCGCCGAAGGCGACGTCGGCATAGGAGAGCGCATCGGCGAGCATCCGGTCGCGCCCGCCCATCCAGCCGAACATGTGAGGGGCGGCGAGCAGCATCACGGTCGAGAACAGCGCCGCGAGCGCGAGCGCCAGCAGCAACGCATGGTAGACGAGCGCGTCGGCACGCTCGCGGCTGCCCGCACCGATCGCGCGCGCAACGGCCGACGAGACGCCGACGCCCATGCCGCTGTTCGTCGTTTGCAGGATGAGCATGATCCAGGGAAAAGCGAGCGAGGCGCCCGCCAGCGCGTCGGTGCCGATCCTGCCCAGGAAAAATCCGTCGAAGGTGATGACGCCGACGAACGCGACGAGGTTGAGGATGTTCGGCGCGGCGAGCCGCAAGAGGGTCGCGAAGATCGGTCCTTCGAGAATCAATTTGGTGCGGGCGGCCACGCGCGGCGGGCACGCCGGCGCCGAAGCGGCTGGCGGCGCTGAACGGATCGAAATGCTCTGGTCGGTCATGGGCGGCGCGTCTCCGATGCGGCCGGCCACTAGACCTGCGCCACGCGGGATCGCAACGCATCGTTTCTCGGTCATGCCCGAGAAATTCTGATGGCGTGCGCGACGCGCCTCGGTGCTGTGTGATGATCGCGCGTCCCGAGTTGACAGCCCATAGGGCTCAAGGCAACCTGACCGCAGGGGTTTCGCGACTACCTCGTGAGGCGTCAGCCTAAAGTTCGCGTCCACCAGCCTTCTGCGTAGCTCGTCTACGCATGAAGAGAGGACGCGCAATGCCTTCACATCCGCAGATCGGTGCTGCCCAGCTCGCACGTCTCGTCGGCCTCGCTGGCGCGCCAATGATTGTCGATGTCCGCAACGACGAGGACTTTGCCGCCGACCCGCGGCTGATCCCCGGTTCGATCCGGCGCGACTTCACAAAAGTTGCCGCGTGGTCCGGCGATTTCGCCGGCAAACAGGTCGTCGTCAGTTGCCAGCGCGGCGCCAAGCTCAGCGAAGGCGTCGCCGCATGGCTGCGCAACGAGGGCATTGCCGCCGAGAACCTCGAAGGCGGTTTCGAAGCCTGGCTCGGCGCCGGCCTGCCGCTGGTCCGCACGGACAGGCTGCCGCAACGCGATCCGAAAGGCCGCACGGTCTGGGTCACGCGCGCGCGGCCCAAGATCGATCGCATCGCCTGCCCGTGGCTGATCAAGCGCTTCGTCGATACGGACGCCGTCATCCTGTTCGTGCAGGCGTCCGAAGTGAAGGGTGTGGCGGAGCGTTTCGCGGCGACGCCGTTCGATATCGAGGATGTGTTCTTCAGTCACCGTGGCGAGCGCTGCACCTTCGACACGATGCTCGATGAGTTCGGTCTCGACAGCGAGCCGCTGCGGCGTCTGGCGACGATCGTGCGCGCAGCCGACACGGCGCGGCTCGATCTCGCTCCCGAGGCGGCGGGGCTGCTCGCCGTCTCGCTCGGCCTGTCGCGGAATTTCCGCGACGACCTTGCGCAGCTCGACGCCGCGATGGGCATCTACGACGCTTTCTATCGCTGGTGCCGCGACGCGACCGAAGAGACACACAATTGGCCGAGCGCGAAGCGAAATGGCTGAGGGGCGACGATGAACGACGACAAGGCGTGGGCGGGGCGTCCGCGTGGCAGGCTCGGCGAGCTCGCCGTCTATTTCCTCAGGCTCGGCCTGCTCGGCTTCGGCGGGCCGGTCGCGCTGGTCGGGCAGATGGAGCGCGAGCTCGTCACCGAGAAGAAGTGGCTCACCAAAGACGAGATGCGCGAGGCGATCGCGATCTGCCAGTCGCTGCCCGGGCCGCTCGCCATCCAGGTCGGCATCTACATCTCCTACATGCGCGCCGGCTCGCTCGGCGCGTGGGTCGGGGGCTGGTCGTTCATCCTGCCCAACTTCGTCATCGTTGCCTCGCTCGGTGCGCTCTACGTGCATCTCGGCGACCTCAAGCCGGTGACGGCGATCTTCTACGGCGTCAGCCCTGCGGTCATCGCGCTCATCCTGCATTCGTGCTGGCGGCTGGCGAAGCTCGGCATGGAAGACTGGCTGCAATGGGCGATCGCTGCGGTCTGCTTCGTGGTCACGATCGCGCTCCAGGCCGAAGTCGCCATCCTGTTCCTCGGCGCCGGCCTCGTCGGTGTGATCTGGTACGGATCGCTGGTGCGCAGGCCGCCGGTGCTGCCGGCGCTCGCGGTGCCGATCGTCGCGCAGCAACTCGCGCCCGTGGCATCCGCCTCGACGCTCGGCAAGCTGGCGCTGTTCTTCGTGAAGGCGGGCGCGCTGACCTTCGGCAGCGGCCTCGTCATCGTGCCGTTCCTCGAGCAGGGGTTGGTGCGCGAGTACAACTGGCTCGACGAGCGGCAATTCCTGATCGCGGTGGCGATCGGCATGATCAGCCCCGGCCCGGTCGTGATCACCGCGACCTTCGTCGGCTATCTCGTCGCCGGCTTCTGGGGCTCGCTGGTCTCGACCGTCGGCATCTTCTTTCCGTCGTTCCTCTTCATCCTCATCGCCGCGCCGCTGCTGGTGCGGCACCGCGGCAATGCGAACGTGCAGGGTTTCGTGAAGGGCGCCTATGGCGCGGCCATCGGCACGATCCTCGGCGCCTGCGTGCTGCTCGGCAAGATCGCCATCGGCGACGCATTGACCGCGGCGATCGGGCTCGTTTCGCTCGCCGTGCTGTTCCGGTGGAAAGTGAGCAACCCGCTGCTGATCGCCGCGGCGGGGGTCGTCGGCCTCATCGCCTTCCCGCTGATCCAGCCGGACTGGGTGATGGTGAAGTGACGGCGCGACGTGCCGTCACTGCGCCTCCATGCCGGCGTCCTTGACGATCTGATGCGCGGTCTCGCGGCCGGCCTTGATCTCGGCGGCGAACGCCTCCGTCGTGCCGATCGCCGGCACCAGCCCGCGCGTGAGCAGGTTCTTCTCCTGGAAGTCCTTGTCGGAAACGATGGCGCGGACTTCCTTGTTGATCCTGTCGATCACCGCGCGCGGTGTGCCGGCCGGCGCGAACAGGCCGTACCAGCTCCGCGACGGCGGGCCCTTGTAGCCGGTGTCGGCTAATGTCGGCACGTTCGGCAGTTGCGGCGTGCGGATGTTGTTGCCGAGCGCCAGCGCCGTCATCTTGCCGGCCTTGATGTGGCCCATGACGTTGCCGATGCCGATCAGCGCGATCGGAGTCGAACCCGACAGCACCGCATTGGTCGCCTCGCCGCCGCCGCGGAAGGGCACGCGCACCCAGTCGGCACCCTTCTCCTTCTTGAGATGCTCCATGTAGACGACGAGCGGCAGCGACGCGGTCAGGTAGCTCAGCGTGTTCTTCTTCTGCTTCGACAGCGCGATCAGCTCGTCGACCGTCTTCACCTTGAGATCGGAGTTCACCACCAGCGCCTGGATGATGCTGAACAGATTCACGATCGGCGTGAGGCCGGTCTCGGCATTGTAGGTGAGGTTCTTGTAGAGGTACTGGTTGTAGATCAGCGGATCGGCGTCGACGATGCAGATCGTGTAGCCGTCGGGCGGCGCGGCCGCGCAGGCGCCCATCGCGATGTTGCCGGCGCCGCCGGGGCGGTTCTCGATGATGATGTTCTGGCCGAGACGCTGCCGCAGCTTGTCGGCGAGCACGCGCATGAAGATGTCGCTCAGGCCGCCGGCGCTGGAGGTCGTCAGCACCTTGATGGTGCGGCTTGGATAGTCCTCGGCGCGCGCGGGCGGCGCGGCGAGCACGATGGTGGCGAGCAGGGACAGGCAGGCGATCAGGCGCTGCATCGCGCGGGCTCCTCCAAAACGCTCTCGATAATTTCTTGTCGTTGGCGCAATTGGATCATTGCCGCGCGACGCGGGCAAGCGTCACGGATCGAGCCGCCATCCGTCTTTCGCGCAGCGAAAGAGCGACTGCGCCCGTTTCATGCGCGCGCTCGGTCCGGGCGTGATGCCCCAGTGATCGACGCGGCCCCGCGGCCATCCCCAGGCCTCGCGCGGCCGCGGCCGGTGCGCTGCCGTGACCTGCTCCATCTCGGACGTGTATTCGAGCGGCAATTCCTCGGGGCCGCAGAAATAGGCGAACACGTTATTGCCTGGCCCGTGCCGTCCCGGCCCCCATTCGACCGGATAGCCGTGGTCGCGCATGCGGCCGACGCCGCGCATGACCGAGTCGAGGTCCGGCATCTCGAAGGCGACGTGGTTGAGCGTCGCGGCGTCGTTGAAGCCTAGGACGAGGCTGTGGTGGTCTGTATTGCAGTTGAGGAAGCGGTGCTGCTTCGTCTCGTCGGCGAGGCGGAAGCCGAGCGCATCGCGCAGGAACGCGAAACTCGCCTCGTTGTCGGCGCAGTTGAGATTGACGTGCGAGATCTTGCGCGGCCGGTCCGGCGCATCGGCGGCATCGGCGTGATCGGCGAGGCCGCACACGATGGCATAGCCGCGGCCTTCCGGGTCCTGGCAGCCGAAGCCGTAGCCGCCGCCATGGCCCGGCAGCGCGCGCGGCGCCGCATCGGCCGGCGCGCCCGCGTCGCGCACTTGTGCGTAGAGGGCATCCACCGCGGCGCGGACGGCGGCGTCGAGGACGATGCGGATTAAGCCCGTCACCGGCGCGCGCCTGAGTGAAACGATGTGATGGAATGCGCCTGTGCCGCGCAACTGGACCGCGTCACCGCCGCTCGCGACCGGCGTCAGGCCCCAGACCTCGGTGAAGAAGCGCGCCGCCCGCGTCAGGTCGCTGACGCCGAGCTCGACCGCGCGCACCGCGCGCACGCTTTGTTTCGTCATTGCGAACCGGGGAGGGGTTGTTGAACGCTCCGCGATCCCAGCATGCGGCAAGCCCGCCCGTCAAACGCGGCGGCCGCGTCAGGTCGCGCCCGGCCGGCGCGGCGCGATCAGTCCCCAGATCACCAGCACGATCACGGCGCCGACCACGGCGCCGATCAGGCCCGCGCTTTCGTCGGCGCGATACCAGCCGATGGCCTGGCCGATATAGGTCGCGAGGAACGCGCCGATGATGCCGAGGACCGCGGTGAGCACGAAGCCCTGCGGCTCGTTGTCTCCCGGATGCACGAACTTGGCGATGATGCCCGCGACGAAGCTGATGATGATCGTCCAGATGATGTGCACGGCGGCCTCCTGCTGCACCCGAAAACGGGCTCGGCCCTTCACGGTTCCATGCGCCGGCCGGCGGCGAATGCGCGCGGGAACGCGTGGCGCGCGACTGCGTTCAAGGACGCAGCACAGGAAGGAGCACGATCATGGCGTCCGGAATGCCCGCCTTGCTCTCGCAGGGGCCGAAGAATCTCTCGCTCGGTGAGCGTGCGGCCTACATCGCGACGGGCCTGAGCCTTGCCGCTGCGGCAGCGAAGCCGCGGCCCAATCCGCTCCTGAACGTCATCGCGCTCGCGGCCGGGTCCTATCTCGCCTGGACCGGCGCCCAGGGGCGCTGCCCGGTGAAGCGGCTGCTCGTCGACGACCGAAAGTCGGTAGCCGAGCCCGAGGTCTGAGCGCGGCTCGCCGCGCCCCTCGAAAAGACAGGCCGGCGATTACATAAACATTTTACGAGACATGAATGTGTCGCGGACGTACTGCCCTCGCGGGGGCGGCGGTTCGGACAGGCTTCATGACGATGATGCGCAAGGAGCCGCGGATCGGCGTCGTCTGCCTCCGCTGTGGCAAGCCGATCGTGCTGGATCAGGCCGGCCGCGTCGCCGAGGAATTCACGGTCCGCTGCGAGAAATGCGGCCACCGCGACTTCTACCGGGTCAAGGACATCAAGCCGCTGGACGAGACCAAGTGATCCCGACAGCCTGAGGATCGCGCCGGCGCCCGTTGCGGCGGGTGGCCCTGGGAGACGCACCGTGCTCGGCAATGGCAAACGGCCTCTCGGCCTTCGGCAGATTCTGCGCGCGCTCGGCCCGGGCATCGTCACCGGCGCCGCCGACGACGATCCGTCCGGCATCGCCACCTATTCGCAGGCCGGCGCGCAATTCGGCTTCGGCCTGCTCTGGACGGTGTTCCTGACCACGCCGTTCATGGTCGGCATTCAGCTCGTCAGCGCCTATATCGGGCGCGTCACCGGCAAGGGCATTGCCGCCAACGCGAAGGAGCATCACGGCTCGGCCGCGCTGTTCCTGCTGGTCAGCCTGCTGCTCGTCGCCAACATCTTCAACATCGCCGCCGACATCGCCGCCATGGGCGAGGCGCTGTATCTCGTCATTGGCGGCCTCAAGCGCGAGCACGCGCTCATCTTCGCCGCCGGCTCGGTGCTGTTGCAGGTCTTCGTGCCGTATCACCGTTACGCCGCGTTCCTGAAATGGCTGACGCTCGTCCTGTTCTGCTATGTCGGCGTCGTGCTGGTGGTCGACATTCCCTGGGGCCAGGTGGTGGTCTCCACCTTCGTGCCAAGGATCACCGCCTCGTCCGACTATCTGATGATGGTGGTCGCGGTGCTCGGCACGACGATCAGCCCCTATCTCTTCTTCTGGCAGGCGTCGCAGGAGGTCGAGGAGATGGCGCGCGGCCGCAGCCGACGCCCGCTCAAGGACATGGCGCGCGGCGGCTCGCCGGAGCTCGAGCGCATCGCGATCGACACTTCGGTCGGCATGATCTTCTCCAACGCCATCGCCTATTTCATCGTGCTGACGACCGCGGCAACGTTGCACGCGCACAACGTCACCGACATCCAGACCGCGGCGGACGCCGCCAATGCGCTGCGGCCGATCGCCGGCGACTTTGCCTTCGCCTTGTTCGCGCTCGGCATCATCGGCACGGGCCTGCTGGCGATCCCTGTGCTGGCGGGATCGGCCGGCTACGCGGTCGCCGAGGTCTTCGGCTGGCGCTCGACACTCGAGGCGCGCTTCCCCGAGGCGAAGGGCTTCTACATCATCATCCTCGCCGCGACCGTCGTCGGCTTCGGCCTGGGTTTCACGCCGCTCGATCCGATCAAGATGCTGGTCTGGAGCGCGGTGCTCAACGGGATCGTCGCCGTCCCGATCATGGTGATGATGATGGTGCTGGTGACCAGCCGGACCGTGATGGGTCGGTTCCACGCCAAGCCGTGGCTGGCGATCGTCGGGTGGACCGGCACCGGCCTCATGGGCCTGATGGTAATCGGCCTGGTCGCGTCCTTCCTGATCTGATCCCCCCAAATCCCTTTCCAATCTCTAAACCTTTACCAATCATTTACTAAAAGGCCCGAAGACTAGGCGCTGGCCCGTTTCGCGCGCGCTGCCGCAGGGCGACGCGCGTTCTGAAGCGGCCAGGCTCCGGACGGTACCCGCGGATGTAACGGGCCGCCCGGGGCGCACACATCGGGGGCAGGGCGATCCTTCTCGCTCATGCCGGACGGCCCCAATACCGGGCCAAAACGTGTGAAGAGCCGGTCGCGATGGAATTTCGAGGTTTCCTCGATCGCCTTAAGACGAAAACGCCGAAAGTCCGCGCCGCGGCTCCGTCCGTCGACGTCGGCTACGGCTGGCAGGGCACAGGGCCCGGCTGGCAGCGCGCGGTTCGTCGCGGCTTCGTCACGCTCATCAATCTGAAGATCCCGCATGGCTTCGGCTCGACTGCGGCGGCGGCTCTCCTGCTCGCCAGCGCCACCTACGGCGCGGTGCGCGGCGGCCACGGCGACGAGATCGCCGACAACCTGCAAAACCTCTGCGACGACGCGGCCAACGCCGTGGGCTTCCGCATTTCGGAGATCGCGCTTACCGGCGAGCACGAGCTCGGCCGCCAGCGCGTCCTCTCCATCGCCGGCATCACCGGCCGCTCCTCGCTGCTGTTCCTCGACCCGGCGCAGACTCGCAAGCGGCTGTCCGCCAATCCGTGGATCTCGGAAGCGACGGTGCTCAAGCTCTATCCCGGCCGTCTGCGCATCGAGGTCAAGGAGCGCAAGCCCTTCGCCCTCTGGCAGAAGGACGGCAACGTCTTCCTGATCGCCGAGGACGGCACCGTCCTCGAGGCCTTCGTGCCGCAGAAATTCGCCGCCATGCCGCTCGTCGTCGGCAAGGGCGCCGAACGCGCCGCGCCCGACTTCATGAAGCTGATCGGCAAGTTCCCCGACATCGCGAAGCGCGTGCAGGCTTCGGTCTATGTCGCCGAGCGGCGCTGGGACATCTACCTGAAGGACAGGATCGTCGTCGAACTGCCTGAGGCCGCGCCCGAGCAGGCACTGGCGACGCTGGTCGAGCTCGACCGCACGAAAAGCCTGCTGTCGCGCGACATCACCGCCATCGATCTGAGGCTTCCCGACCGTGTCGCCGTCCGCCAGTCGGACGCGGCCTTCGCCGCGCGCGAGGACGCGCTCAAGGCGGCCGAGAAGGCCGCCAAGAAGAAGAAGGCAGGCGAGGCATGAGTAACGTCGTCCGTTTCGGCGTGACGCCGAAGATGAAGCCGGTGCCGCCGAAGCGTTCGGCGGTGGTCGCGGCCATCGACGTCGGCACTTCGAAGGTCGCCTGTCTCATTGCCAGGCTCGAGCCGCAGCCGCCGCGCGACGTGCTGCGCCGGCGCAGCCACGGCGTCCGCGTGCTCGGCTTCTCGCACACCGCCGCCAGCGGCATGAAAGGCGGCAGCGTCGTCGACCTCGTCGAAGCCGAGGAGATGATCCGCAACGCCATCGACATCGCCGAGAACGGCGCGCAGCTTCAGCTGGAGTCGGTGATCGTGTCGCTGTCCGGCGGCCGCCTCGGCTCCGAGCGCTTCATCGCCGACATCCAGTTGTCCGGCGGCGCCGTCGGCGACGGTGACATCGCCCGCGTGCTCGCCGCGGCGTCGCGCCATTCCGTGCGCGACGGCCGCGCCGTGCTGCACGCGCTGCCGATCGGCTACACGCTCGACGCCGCCACCGGCATCCGCGAGCCGCGCGGCATGCTCGGGCACAAGTTCGGCGTCGACATGCACATGGTGACGGCCGACGTCGCCACGGTGCGCAATCTCATGCTCTCGGTCGAGCGCAGCCATCTTCATGTCGAGGCGATGGTGTCGTCGCCTTACGCCGCGGGACTGTCGGTTCTGGCCGACGACGAGGCCGATCTCGGCGCCGCGACCATCGATCTCGGCGCCGGTACGACGACGATGGCGGTATTTTCCGGCGGTCGCTTCGTCCATGCCGACGGATTTGCGCTCGGCGGGCATCACGTGACGATGGATCTGGCGCGCGGACTGAACACACGCATTGCGGATGCGGAGCGAATCAAGGCCATCTATGGCAGTGTGATGTCGGGTGGATCCGACGAGCGCGACATGATCACCGTTCCCCCCGTGGGCGATGACGAGCGTGAGCCGCCGCAGTTCGTGTCGAGGGCGGCTCTCACCCGGATCATCAAGCCGCGGGTCGAAGAGATTCTGGAGATGGTGCGCGATCGCCTCGCTGCGTCGCCCTTCGCGGCCGAGCCGCGCGGGCGCGTGGTCCTGACCGGCGGCGGCAGCCAGCTCGCGGGCGTTGCGGATCTGGCGGCGCGAATCTTGAAACGACCGGTGCGTATCGGCCGGCCACTCGGTTTGTCCGGATTGCCCGAGGCGGCGAAGGGCCCGGCCTTCGCCGTCGCGGCGGGTCTCCTGGTGTATCCGCAGGCGGCCCATCTCGAACACTTCGAACCGCGGCGACAACGGCGCCTCATGACGGGGACCGGCGGCTACATGGCACGGGTCGGGCGATGGCTGCGCGAGAGTTTCTGACCCTTTCGATCAACTTCGCAGAGCTTCCGGTGGCGGACCGGACGCGACGGCGGGCTTAAAGAGGCAAACATGACCATCAACCTGAACGTCCCGGACATCCACGAGATGAAGCCCCGGATCACCGTCTTCGGTGTCGGCGGCGCCGGCGGCAACGCCGTCAACAACATGATCACCGCCGGCCTCGCCGGCGTCGA
>JBQCFB010000117.1:0-2709 GCA_051959715.1 Pseudolabrys sp. | reverse complement strand
CGACGGCGCCACCCCGGAATCCAGGGCCACCCGGCGGCCCTAAAATTCAACTCGGGATTCCGGGTTCGCGCGCTTACGCTCGCGCCCCGTAATGACGGGGGGCAATCAGCTCTTCTTCTCGTCGTTGAGCGGCACCGCGTAGAGCTCGAGGCGGTGGTCCATCAATTTGTAGCCGAGCCGGCGCGCGACCTCGGCCTGGAGGCGCTCGATCTCCTCCGACTGGAATTCGATCACCTCGCCGGTGCGCAGGTTGATGAGATGGTCGTGATGGCCTTCGGTCGAGGTCTCGTAGCGCGAGCGGCCTTCGCGGAAGTCGTGGCGCTCGATGATGCCGGCGTCCTCGAACAGACGCACGGTGCGATAGACCGTCGACATGGAGATGCGCTCGTCGACCTTGCTGCAGCGGCGGTAGAGCTCCTCGACGTCGGGGTGGTCGTCGGACTGCGCCAGCACGCGCGCGATGGTGCGGCGCTGGTCGGTCATGCGCATGCCCTTGGCGGCGCAGAGCGCTTCGATGTTGGTCCGGTCCGAGGTCTTGTCCGCTGCCGCCACGTGTCTCTTGCCCTTGAAGTCTTCGCCGCCGGGCCCCTTCTAGCACAAGCCGCCGCGTGTCGCGATCAGCCGAGATCGCGCCGCAGGACCAGCGCCGCCGCCGGTTTTGCGCCCGGCGCGGCGTAGTAATTGGGCCGCTTGCCGACGTCGCGGAAGCCGGCGCGGCGGTAAAGCCTGATCGCCGGCACATTGGTCTCGTCGACCTCGAGGAAGACGGTGCGCACGCCGTCGCCGGCGAGCCGGCGCAGATGGAGTTGCAGGAGATCGCGCGCCAGCCCGCGGCCGCGGCTGGTCTTCGTCACCGCGACCGACAGGATCTCCGCTTCGTCGGCGGCGCGGCGCGACATGATGAAGCCGGCGAGGTTCTGCCCGACGCGCGCGCTGTGCGTCATGACGTTGCGCTCGACGAGAAGCCGCTCGACTTCCTCCTCGCTCCAGCCGCGATGAAACGACGCGGCATGCAGCGCGGCGATCGCGGCTGCGTCCTGGGGGCCGGCGTCGGCGAGCGCAGGCTCGCCGCGCGAGAACAGGCGGCGAAGGAGACCGATCATCGGCGTGCGATCAGCGCGGCTTCCTGCGGCTGCGCGTCCGGTGGCTTGAGATAGAGCGGCTTCGGCGGGCCCGACTCCTCGGGCGCCGCGGCGCCGAGATGCGCGATCCAGTCGATGTCGGGCGCGCCGCGCTGCTCGACCGAGCGCGGCGGCCGCTCGCCGGTCGGCCAGGCGGCGGCGAGCAGGTTTGCGCCGGTGCCGACGAGGCGCGCGCCGCGGCTGGTGGTTGCCGCGCGCAGGGCGTCGCGCAGCGAGGCGATGCGCGGCGGCACCAATGTGCGGCCGCCGGGGCCGAACACCTGGAGATAGACGTGGTCGTGCCGCGCATCGATGGCCGCGACCACGGGCTGCGTGTCGTCCTCGGCGATGAGCGGCGCGGCGAAGGCGGCGAGCGTGGTCAGCCCGGTCGCCGGCTTGCCGGTGGCGAGCGCGAAGCCGCGCGCGGCCGAGATGCCGACGCGCAGGCCGGTGAACGAGCCGGGGCCGACGGTAACGGCGATGCGGTCGAGCGTGTCGAAGGTGCCGCCGGCTGTCTCCATCACCCGCGCGATCAGCGGCATCAGCGCTTCGGCGTGGCCGCGCGCCATGGCGATCGATTCATGCGCGACCACCGCCCCGCGCTCCGTGTCGAGCACGGCGGCGGCGCAGGCCTCTAACGCGGTGTCGATGGCGAGGATGCGCATTCACCAGCCGTCATCGCCCGCGGAAGCGGGCGATCCAGTCATCACGATACGTGCGACTATATCGCAGACGCAGTGGCTACTGGATGCCCCGCGTGCGCGGGGCATGACAATCCCGTGGATTAAATCGGCCGAACTTCCTGCACTTCCGGTACGAAGTGCCGCAGCAGGTTCTGGATGCCGTGCTGGAGCGTCGCGGTCGAGGACGGGCAACCGGAACAGGCGCCCTGCATCTGCAGGTAGACGACGCCTTCCTTGTAGCCCTTGAAAGTGATGTCGCCGCCGTCGCCGGCCACCGCCGGGCGCACGCGCGTCTCGATCAGGTCCTTGATCAGCGTGACGGTCTCCTCGTCGGCCGCGTCGAAGAACTCGTCGCTCGCGGCCGCCTGCGCTTCCGCGGCCAAGAGCGGCGCGCCCGACATGTAGTGTTCCATGATGGCGCCGAGCACGGCCGGCTTGATCTGCTGCCAGTCGCCGTCCGTTTTCGTCACCGAGATGAAGTCGGCGCCGTAGAAGACGCCGCCGACGTTCGGCAGGTCGAACAGCTTTTCGGCGAGCGGCGACTGCGCCGCCGCTTCGCGCGTCGGCATGTCGAGGGTGCCGGTGTCGAGGACGGGCCGGCCGGGCAGGAACTTGAGCGTCGCCGGGTTCGGCGTCGCTTCGGTCTGGATGAACATTGGACTTCTCCGATCGCATCCGGGTTCAAGGCCCGGCGGACCCCCGATAAATGGGATTTTTGCAGGGGGAGGTCAACCGCGGCACTCACACCGCCGCCGCTAGAGAGGTAGCGCGCTGCGCCTGTCGTTGTGCCCACTACCCACCCGGGGAGTGGGCCGTGGTGGCCGCTCCCCGGTTTTAGATGGGTGGGGGGGCGACCCCCGCACCCCACTTTACGCGCATTACTGCAGCGGATGCCCCCACCCCCC
>JBQCFB010000116.1:0-23546 GCA_051959715.1 Pseudolabrys sp. | reverse complement strand
GAGACGCAGCCGGAGCAGTCCTATTCCGAACGCCAGCTCTATGAAGCGGCGCTCGACCGCCTGTCGCGCGAGATCGCGGCGGTGCAGAAGGTGACCGAGACCGAGGCGATCAAGGAGATCGAGGGCGCGCTCGCCAAGGGTCCGCGCCGTGGGCCGAAGCCCGCGGACGAAGCGGCCGCCGGCGAAGAGGGCGTCGAGGACGAGGCCGCCTGAAAGGCCGCCGAGCCAGACAACGACGAATAGAAAAAGCCCGGCAGCGATGCCGGGCTTTTTTGTTGTGCGCTTTCGAGATGTGACGGTCGAGCGCCGGAATTTACAGCGGGCGCCGGCCATACCAGCGGCCACGGCCATACCAGCCGCCGCCGCCGAGCAGCAGAACAAGCAGAAGAACGATCAGGATCGTTTCCATGAATGCCTCCATCGTTGACCAAGGCAACGCGCCCGGAGGCATCGCGTTCCGGCGCGTTACCAGGCGCTCTCAGGAGGATGAGCGTCTACTTGGCCGCGCCCTGCGGCGCGGTGGGAATGTGAACGACGCGGTTCCAGAGCGGATGGACACCGAAGCCGTGCGCGGTCGAGCCGTTTGAAGCGGTCTGGTTGCCGCTGCCGGCAACGGCGTGCGCTGACGCACCGGACATGGAGCCGTTCGAGCCGCCGTGGCCGCCGCCGCGGGCATAGGCCGTGGTGGTGAGGGTCGCGGTGAGCAGAATGAGCAGGCTCGATTTGACAAGGCGCGAAGTGGTGAACATGGCGAGTTTCCTTTCGTTGATTTGAAAGCGCATCGAACGATCAAGGCGCGTGTCGTTGGCGTCGGCCGGGCCGCCCGGCCGCACCTAGTGCTTGCCGCCCATTCTCATGTGGCTCGCGTCGGCATGATTGACGCTGGCGCCGAACGAGGCGTTCGCCGTCGCGTCGCGATTGCCGGCCGCCTTGCTCCACGTGTGGCTCGTCGTTGACTCGTTGCCGTTGCGGGCCTTGAGCCCGAGGCGCTTGGTGTCGACGGCGGAGCGGGCGATCGAGTGACACTTTCCTTTGTCGCATTCGAAGCAGCCGTGCGGGCCGCATCCGATGGCCCAGCCTTTTCCGTCGCTCCAGGAATTGCAGCCCGCCGTTCGCTTGCAGGCACCCAGCACCGCGCTGATCTTGGCGGCGGAGGCCGGTGCCGGCAGCGCGACGGTGCCGGCGATGGCGAGCGCGGTAAGACCCAGCAGGCTCGTCGTCAGGCGCTTGCGGTTGAACATCGTGCCCTCCTCGGGTTGCGAGTGCCGCTGTTCGGCCCTCCACGATGCGTCGCGGCCGGCTGCGCCAGGGTTCAACCAGCGCGCGTTATTCCGTCGGTATAATCGTAGGCGGGAAAGTTCCGGACGCGGAACTCCGGTCAGCCGGTCTGAAATCCCAAATGCGTCATGATTGGTTCCCACATTCGGTGGGGTGGCGGCGAAGCAACGGAGCCACGGCCATGAAAGTCGGCGAATTCCTCCAGATGTCGCATCAGCGTCTGGTCACCTGCATCCCAGACCACGCGCTCAACGACGTCGCCAGGCTGATGTACGCCAACAGCATCGGGGCGCTGCCGGTCTGCGAGCTCGACGACCGCATGGTCGGCATCATCTCCGAGCGCGATCTCGTCCGCGCCTTCGCACGCAACGACGTCACCGAGCTGAAATACCTGCGCGCCCGCGACGTGATGACGACGCGCGTCATCGTCTGCGCGCCGGGCGACAGCATGAGCCACGCGCAGGACATCATGCGCGAGAACAAGTTTCGGCACCTGCCGGTTGCAGAGGGCGGTCACGTCAAGGGCATGCTGTCGCTGCGCGACACGCTCGCCACGCGGCTGGCCGAGACCGAGGAAGAGAAGAACGTGCTGCGCGACGTGCTGATCGCGGCGCGGGGGCGCTGAGACGCCCTGCGCCGGCCCGCGTCATTCCGCCGCGGGGATGCTCTCGACGACGCGCCACATCGTCTGCCGCAGCGCCTGCGCATCGGCGGCGCCGAACGCCTGCTCGAACGCATCCTGCGCCTTGCGCCAGTGTCCGTCCGCGGCGCGCAGCTTCGCCCGGCCCCGCGCCGTGACGTCGACGAGGCGCGTGCGCTTGTCTTTCGCGCGTGCGACGCCGAGCAGGCCGTCGCGAAAAAGCGGCTTTATTGCGCGCGTTACAGTGGTTGAATCCATCACCATGGTTTCGGCAAGGTCGCCGATCGAGAGGCGGCCGAGACCCGAGAGCTTGCGCAGGATCGCGTACTGGTTCGCGGTCAGGCCCGCCTTCGAGAGATGGCCTTCATACAATTGTGTGATCTGCCGCGCCGCCTGACGAATGGCCAGGCAGTCGCACTGCGCCGCGGTTCTGATCGTGCGTTCCGCCATATTCAACACCTTCGTCCGGTAGATAAGGCGCTGGAAAATATCTGCATATGCATATAACGTATTCGGAAGATTGCAACCGTCGATTTTGGAATAGCGTCTGCCTCGCGGACGCGTTGGGGACCGTCTTGAGCCGGTACTACTTCGACTTCCTCCACAACGACACGCTGACCCGCGACGACGAAGGCACCAAGCATCCCGACGAGGATGCAGCGCGCCGCGAAATGACCCGGGCCCTGCTCGAGATCAGCCGGGATGCGGCGCGCGCGGGCGAACCGTGGCAGATCGTCGGCATCGTTCGCGACGGCCGGCGCGATATCTGGCGCGGCCGCGTGCAGTTCGGTGCGGGCGCCGTGTCGGCGGAGCTCAGCCAGGCCTGACCCTATAAACTCGCCGTCAACGGACACGCACGGGCGCTCGTCTTCTGGACCCCCGAACATGCCCTACAGAACCTACAAGATGCTGGTTGTCGACGATTTCGCGACCATGGCCCGCATCATGAAGACTCTGGCGCAGCGAATAGGCTTCACCGATATCGACGTCTGCCACGACGGTGCAAGCGCGCTGCGCATGCTGCGCGCGCGCCATCACGAATTCATCCTCTGCGACATCAGGATGGCGCCAATGGACGGGGTCGAGTTCGCGAGCCGCGTGCGGTCCGATCCGGCGAGCCGCGATTGCGTGCTCCTGCTGACGACCGCCGACCAGGAGCGCGCGGCGGCGCTGCTGCACGCCGGCATCCTCCGCGTCGTGGACGGGCTGATCCTGAAGCCGTTCAACTCGATCGAGCTCCGGGCCAAGCTCGACGACATCGCCGTGGCGTCGCGAAAATCGGCCAACAGCACATATTATTGCTGACGGCGCCGCGGCTCAGCGGCCTTTCCCGGCCGCGTGCTCCATGTACAGGAACGGCTCGTCCGTGTGCGTGACGGCGAAGCCGAGCCGCGCATAAAGACGCTGCGCCCCGGTGTTGATCGGCAGGACGCGAAGCTGCACGGGCTTGCCGGCGCCGTGTGCCGCGGCGATCAGGTCGGAGACGATCGCCGAGCCGAGACCGCGGCCCTGGAACGCGGGCATCAACAACAGCCACTGGAGATATTCGGCATCGGGGCGATGATCGATGGCGACATAGCCGGCTTCGGCGCCGTTGCAGACGACGATGCTGTGGTCGAGCCTGCCGAACGCATTGGCAAAGGCGGCGCGGTGGAAATCCGGATCCCACGCGCCGAAGGTCCGCTCGCTGTTCGCGCGGATCACCGTCTCGGTCAACGTCAGCACAAATGCGGCGTCGTCCGGATGACAGGGCCGCAGGCTGTATCCTCGGCGCGATGCGGGTTCCGCGGGTCTCATCCGCGCCATATGCCTGACCCGCAAGATCGCGACAAGGTATTGCTCCCGCGATCGGTTCCACGCAATGCCGTCAGTCTCGCACTGTCCGCGATTTGATATTCGGCGCGGCAAATATTTGACGATGAAGAGATTGTTTGAGGGCGCGGCGGGAACGGCTCCGGTTGTGCAAAGTTAGTAGCCCAGTGTCCCTCTGTAATACGGGTGCGGGCGTGACAACACAGGATATCCCGATCGAGCCTTCCCCCGCGCATCTGCTGTCGAAGCAAGTGCTCGTCGTCGAGGACGAACCGCTGCTGCGGCTGCTGATCGCGGACGAGCTCAGAGACAGCGGCTACGACGTCAGCGAAGCCGGGACCGCCGATGCGGCGCTTTCCATGATGGACTCGCGCGAATTCGATCTCATTCTGACCGACGTCCACATGCCGGGTTCCCTGAACGGGGTCGATCTGGCCGAGCGGGTCCGCAGCGATCGCCCGGCGGTGAAGATCATCATCTTCAGCGGCAATGCGCCGACCGACGATCACGGTCCCGTCGCCGACATGGTCCTGAAGAAGCCCGTCGACTTCCCGGTCCTGCTCGAGAATGTCGGGCGTCTGCTGAATTGAACTCGCCTCCTCGTGGTTCCTTCCGGAATGCCGGAACGAACAGTCCGTCCGCAGCATTGCATAGCGAAGGCGCGATGCGTCCCGTGTCCATTTGGAACCAGCGCGCCCCATTCGCCAATTCAAACAGGAGGACGACCATGATGAAGAAGACAATTCTTGTTGCCGGCGCGCTGTGCGTTTCGTTCGCGGGCGCTGCGCTCGCCGATGAGTACTATGTCGTGCAGAACCCGAGCACGCATCACTGCACCATCGTCAGCGAGAAGCCGAAGTCCGACATGGTCGTGACCCAGATCGGCCCGATCGCCTTCGCGACGCGCGACGAAGCGGAGAGCCGCATCAAGACCACCAAGGTCTGCACCGACACGACGACCGGCAGCGGCACCGTGGTGAAGGAAAAGGAAATCGACAAGGATTGATCGGCTTGTGGAAGGCGCGGAGCCCGGCCGCCGGCCGGGCTTCCGTCATTCCCGGCCGTTGCCGCGCAGGCGGATGATCTGGCCCGTCGGCCCGGTGCGGATCTGCGCGAGCTTTGCGGCGAGTTCAGCCTGCGTGAAGGGCTTCGACAGGCGCGGCAGTCCTGCGCCGCTGCCAGGCTCCATCTCGGCATAACCCGTGGCGATCAGCACCGGCAGCTTCGGCCAGTCGCGCGCAATCGCCTGCGCGAGCTGGACGCCGGTCATGCGCGGCATCACCTGGTCGGTGATGACGAGATCGACCGCCGCGCCGCGGCGCAGAATGTCCAGCGCCTGCGCCGCCGACGCTGCGCGCAGGCAGGTGTGGCCGAGGTCTTCCAGCATCGCCGCCGTGTTGGTGAGCACCAGCGAATCGTCGTCGACCGCCAGCACCTTCAGCATGACCCGCGATGCCGGCGTATCGATGCGCGCGACCGGCTCGTCGTGCGCCTCGGGCTCGATCGACGGCTGCGCCATGGGCAGCCATAGCTCGGCGTCCGAGCCTTCGCCCTTGCGGCTCTTGAGCACGAAACGGCCGCCGCTCTGTTGCGCCAGGCCGTGCACCATGGAGAGCCCAAGTCCGGTACCCTTGCCGGGCTCCTTGGTGGTGAAGAACGGTTCGGCCGCGCGTTGCAGCGTCGCCTCGTCCATGCCGACGCCGGTGTCGCTGACGCAGACGCGCACGAACCCGCCCGCCGCATCGTGGCTCGCTTCCTCGTGTGCCGAGATGATGATCAGCCCGCCTTCGGGCATGGCGTCGCGCGCGTTCACGGCGAGATTGAGCAGCGCCATTTCGAGCTGGTTGGCGTCGGCCCAGACCGCGGGCAGCGCCAGCGGAAACCGCGTCTCGATCGTGACCGTCGGCCCGATCGAGCGTTGCAGCAGGTCGGTCATGCCGCGCACGAGATTCGGAATGTCGACCGCCTCCTGCTTGAGCTCCTGGCGGCGCGCGAAGGCGAGCATGCGCCGCGTCAGCGCGGCGCCACGCTCCGCGCCTTGCGTCGCGTTGTCGAGCAGCCTGAGGATCTTCGGATCGTCCGGCACGCGCTTGCGCACGAGCTCGAGCGAGCCGAGCACCGCCATCAGCAGGTTGTTGAAGTCGTGGGCGATGCCGCCGGTCAACTGGCCGATCGCCTCCATCTTCTGCGCCTGGAGCAGCGCCTCGCGCGCCTCGTCCAGTTTCTGCTGCGCCTCGCGCCGCTCGGTTATGTCGCGCGTGATCTTGGCGTAGCCGAGCAGTTCGCCATCGTCGCCGCGGATCGCGTCGATGATGACGTGGGCGAAGAAGCGCGTGCCGTCCTTGCGGACGCGCCAGCCTTCCTTTTCGAAGCGTCCGTCCTTCAGCGCCGTGGCCAGCGCGTGCTGCGGCATGCCGGCGGCGCGGTCTTCCTCGGTATAGAAGGCGGAGAAGTGCCGGCCGATGATTTCGTGCGGCGCATAGCCCTTGATGCGCTGGGCGCCGAGATTCCAGTTTGTGACGCGGCCGTCTTTGTCGAGCATGTAGATGGCGTAGTCGGTGACGCCCTGCACCAGCAGGCGGAATTGCTCCTGACTGCGGCGCAGCGCCTCTTCCGCCGCGCGCCGCTCCGTCAGGTCGCGCGTGATCTTGGCGAAGCCGACGATCTCGCCGGCCGGCGTGCGGATCGGATCGATGACGACGTAGGCCCAGAAGCGCGTGCCGTCCTTGCGCACGCGCCAGCCCTCGTGCTCGAACTTGCCCTCGTTCCGCGCCGTCTCGAGCGCGCGCGCGGGCAGGCCGGTGGCGCGATCTTCGTCGGTGTAGAAGCGCGAGAAGTGCTGGCCGATGATCTCGTGCGGGGCGTAGCCCTTGAATCGCTGCGCGCCGGGATTCCAGCTGGTGACGATGCCGCCGGGATCGAGCATGTAGATGGCGTAGTCGGTGACGGCTTCGATCAGCAGGCGGTAACGGCTCTCGTCCGCCCGCTGGTCGCCCGGTAGCCCTGGCTGATCCATTCCCCCAACGTCCGTCAGATACGCGACAACTCCGATAACCCTTGGAACGGCAAAAGGTTTCTCGAAACTATCGCTGAAACATACTAAAAATCAAATACCTGCGCCGAAAGCATGGGTTGCCCGCCGCGGCATGCGGCACCACAGTTCCGGAACCAAGCGGCCTTCCGCCGGGTTCCCCGCGGGGGTCTTGCGGCGCCGGCAAGGCCGCGCCGGCGGCCGGGACGTGAGAAGAACCGATGGACTTCGATCCGGTCTGGCTGTCCCGCCTGCAATGGGCCTGGGTGATCGCCTGGCACATCCTGCTGCCGGCCTTCACCGTCGGTCTCGCCTCCTACATCGCCGTGCTCGAGGGCTTCTATTTCTTCACCGGCAACGAGATCTGGTTCCGCATGTCCGGCTTCTGGACGCGGATCTTCGCCGTGTCCTTCGGCATGGGCGTCGTCTCCGGGATCATCATGCCGTTCCAGTTCGGCACAAACTGGAGCCGCTTCACCGACGCCACCGCCGACGTCATCTCGCCGCTGATGGCCTATGAGGGCCTGATGGCGTTCTTCCTGGAGTCGTAGTTCCTCGGCGTGCTGCTGTTCGGACGCAAGCTGGTGCCGAACTGGGCGCACTTCTTCGCCGCGGTCATGGTTGCCTTCGGCACGCTGCTGTCGTCGTTCTGGATTCTCGCCACCAACAGCTGGATGCAGACGCCGCAGGGCTACAAGGTGGTCGATGGCCGCTTCGTGCCTTCGGACTGGATGGCAATCGTCTTCAATCCGTCCTTCCCCTACCGTCTCGCGCACAACGTCACGGCCTTCTACATCACCACCGGCTTCGTCGTGCTCGGCGTCGCCGCCTGGCTCTTGCGCCGCGGCCGCGCGGTGGACGAGTCGAAACTGATGATCCGCATGGCGCTCGATCTGCTGATCGTGCTGGTGCCGCTGCAGATCCTGCTCGGCGACATGCACGGCATCAACACGCTCGAATATCAGCCGGCGAAGATCGCGGCGATCGAGGGGCGCTACGACACGGTCAAACCGACGCCGCTGACCCTGTTCGGCATTCCCGACGACAAGAACGCCGAGATGAAATACGCGATCGAGGTGCCGCGCCTCGGCAGCATCATCCTCACCCATACCTGGGACGGCGCCATCAAGGGCCTGAAGGAATGGCCCGTGCAGGACAGGCCGCCGGTCGGCCCGCCCTTCTTCGCCTTCCGCATCATGGTCGGCATCGGCGTCCTCATGCTGCTCATGGCCATTGCCGGGCAGATCCTGATGCGCGCGAACGGTCGGCTGTGGCGCTCGGACGCGTTCCTGCGCCTGTGCACGTGGTTCGCGCCACTCGGCTTCGTCGCCGTCATCTGCGGCTGGGTCGTCACCGAAGTCGGCCGCCAGCCATGGACTGTGTACGGGCTGATGCGCACGGCGGACTCGGTCTCGCCGTCGCTCACCGGCCATGACGTCGCGATCTCGCTCGCGCTCTACATCATCGTCTATCTGGTCATGTATCCGACCGGCGTCGTCTTCATGGCGGGGCTCGTGCGGCGCGGCCCGGTGGAAGCGGACGAACCGTCGCCGCAGATCGAGAGCGGCCGGCCCGGCCTGCCGTTCGAGCGCGCCAGCAAGCTGGCAAACGAGTAGGAGGTCGTCATGGTGCTCGATCTCGTGCCGGTCTGGACCATCCTCATCGCGCTCGCCGTGTTCTATTACGTCGTGTTCGACGGCTTCGACCTCGGCGTCGGCATTCTCTATGGGTTCGCCCGCAACGAGGACGACCGCGCGCTGATCATGGCGTCGATCGCGCCGATCTGGGACGGCAACGAGACCTGGCTGATCTTCGGCGGCCTCGGCCTGCTCGCCGCCTTCCCGCTCGCCTTCGCCATCATCATCCCGGCGGTCTATTTCCCGATCGCGATCATGCTGCTCGCGCTCGTCTTCCGCGGCGTCGCCTTCGAATTCCGTTTCAAGCGCCCGACACTGCGCCGCTTCTGGGACCGCGCCTTTGCCGCCGGCTCAGCGGTCGCGACCTTCGCGCAGGGCATCGTGCTCGGAAAATTCATCCAGGGCTTCAACGTCGAGGGCCGCGTCTTCGCCGGCACGTCGTTCGACTGGGTGACGCCCTTCGCGCTGCTCACCGGCGTCGCGCTGATGTTCGGCTATGCGCTGCTCGGCGCCGGATGGCTGGTGCTCAAGACCGAGGATGCGCTGCAGCGCTGGGCGCGCCGCTGTGGCCGCATCTGCCTGATCGGCGTCGGCGTCGCCATTCTCGGCGTCAGCGTGTGGACGCCGCTCGCGCACGCCGACATCGCCGCGCGCTGGTTCTCCTGGCCGAACATCGCGTTCCTCGCACCGGTGCCGATCATCACCGCGGTGATCGCCTTCGTCGCCTGGTGGTCGCTGGCGCGCGAGAACGAGCTCATCCCCTTCCTCGCCGCCATCGCGCTGTTCGCCATGTCCTTCGTCGGCATCGCCATCAGCCTGTGGCCGATGATCGTGCCCTACAAATACACGCTGTGGGACGCGGCTTCCTCGCCGAGCACGCAGGCCTTCCTGCTGATCGGCACCTTGTTCCTGCTGCCGGTCATCCTGATGTACACGGCGTGGTCCTACTGGGTCTTCCGCGGCAAGGTGCGGCCCGGCGCCGGCTATCACTGACGCCGCGCACCGCTTGGCCGAACGCTATTTCGGCCGCCCGGTCATGCGGGCCTTGCGGTGCGCCACCATGCGCGACCGGCGCGCCTTGGCGGCATCGCCTTCGTCATTGTCGAAGTCGCGCAGCAGCTTGAGAACATAAGGGCTGAGCTTCCGGTAGATGTCCTCGATCGAGTCGATCCGCACCGCGCGGCTGAAGACATCGCCGACGTCGGCCTTGATCGACACGCCGACCATGTCGACGAGCTTCTCGTGCTCGATCACGGCCGCCACGTCGCGGAAGTAGTTCGTGGTGGCGCTGCCGACCTCCTTGTTCTTCTTGTTCACATAGGTGCCGCTGATGTCGCCGTCGGTGACCACGAACAGCAGGCGATGCTTGGCCGGGCTGTTCTTCAGCCGCTCATAGGTCCACATCATCGCTTCGCCGTCATAGCTCAGATAATGCATCTGCGTGTCGAGGACGCTGCACAGGCGCTGGATCGTCAGCAGGTTGTGCGGCTCGTCGCGCGTCTTGAAGAGCAGGTAGAGCATCGCGCGGTTGCGTCCGGTCACGCGCGGGATCGCCTCGCCGGTCGTCGTATGGCCGATGATCTCGGTCGGAATGCCGCCGCGGGTCAGAAGCTCGCTGAAGCGGTCGGCGACCATGAAGCTCAGAAGATAGCGCTCGTCCTCCTGCATCGAGACGGACAGGTTGAACAGGAACACGGCCTCGGTCTGGCGCTCCTGCTACTCCTTCTCGGTCAGCTTCACTTCCAGCGGCTGGCCGAAAGGATCGATCACCGCCTGCGCCAGGTGAAGCGGCCGGCTCCCGCCTTCATCGACGATCTGCCAGCGCATGGTGGACCGCGCCGGCCATGTTTCCTTGGCGTACTGATCCCACTCCTTCTGCGCACGGCCGAGCTCGCGGGCGTGCCGAAGATAGAGCTCCTTGATCCTGGCCGGCACGATCGGCCAGCTCGCGAACTGATCGGGACGCGTCACGCGATCCGTGACGGCATCGGCCACCGGCAGGTAGCGGTCGAGATCGGGAAGCGTGCCGGCTGCGCGGCGCTTCTTGCGCACCGCCGAGCGCTTCTGCTTGCCCTGCTCCTGCGCATGCGATGCCGGCAGCTCCTTTACCGCGCCGGCGCCCGCATTCTTTGACGCGGCGTGGATCCGCTCCATCAACGCGCGGTAGCTCAATGTCGTCTTGTCGGGCTCGTGCTGGAGCAGCGGGAAGAAGGCGGCCACCGCTTCGTTGAGCGCGCTCAGCGGTTCGAAATGCTTTGCAAGCTGCCGCCTTTCGCTGAACAGGCGGCGGATGATCCCGGTGAACTCGGACGTGCGCCTTCCGGCGAGTTTGAAAATCCGCTCTTCGGTCAGCAGCGGCTCGAGATCCGCCGTCCGGGCCGCGAGGCCCGGCAGCGCCTCGCGCGCGGCGCGCAGAACAATGAGAAAGGCCGCGAGATCGTACTGCATGATCTCCAGGTTCTGCGTCTTGAGCAGATAGTCATGCAGCGCCTGAAGATTGTTCTGGATGCCCGGGTAGCTGGCGTATTCGCTCGCGGCGAAGGCGACGTAGCCCATGGCGTCGAGCCCGGCGTCGAACATGTGCGCCTGCTCGGCATGCGCCGGCCTGATCGCGGTCACGAATTCGGTGTCGAGGAAGCGCAGCGCGAGCGCGCGCAAATCGTAGAAGCCCTTCAGCGCGTGCTCGGCCTTGGGATCCCACGGAATGGTCGGCAGCGATCCGACCGGCGTATGCCGCTTCGGCCCGGTCAGCCCGGCCAGGCTCTTCAGCATGTCTTCCGGGTTGGCCGAAAGGTGGCGCTTCTTGCCGTGGCCGCGCATCGTCGCCCTTGAGAGTTTCGTTCAGCGAGTCCGGAGCACCGGAGTATCCCGGCCTCGTCGAAGCGTCGGCTGTCGGCACAAGCACTATCACCTACGGACGCGTCCCGCAGGTGCCCCCCGACGAACTTCGGCGCGTCTTGACAACGGTCCTATATAGGAATATGTAGCCCATATCAGCTATCGGTCCTTTCCCGTCTCGAGGCGGGAGAAGGCCGGCGGCGGAGCGGCGCGCGGGGAGACATCCCGCGTCCGCGGCGGGCCTTCGGGCTCGGCCAAGTGGAGCGCCGGGAGGCGCAGCACCCTCCGATCGCAAGGAGGGTGGCGCGCCCGGGGCGGGGCTTCATCTACCCCGCTCCCGAACGGCGTGCGGATTGCCCGATCGCAAGGGCAGTCCATAAGGGGCCTCGCAAGCCCCTGGCGCCTCCCGGCGCTCCATTCCCCGGTGGGGGAAGGAAAAGAGGGACCGGCGTGGCCCGCGCCGCCAAACAACAGGGCCGACGACGCGCGCCCACAATGCGGAACACGAGTGGGCAAACAAACGCGCGCGTTCGACGCGCGGAAATCGCGACACCGCGATGCACCGCGCGCCATTGCCGCGCCCGCATAGAAGACTAGAATACCCGCCAAATCCGCGAACAAAGTTTGGAAGGGAGCCAACGATGACCGCGATCTCGGGTCGCATCGCGCCGGAAGCCAAGCCGGGCGATCTCGGCATCCATTCGCTCGACCAGTTCGTCCTGCAAGTGCCGGACGCGAGCAGGGCCGTCGACTTCTACGGCAACTTCGGTCTCGACGTCCGCCGCGACGGCAACGTCGTCGCCATCAAGACCTTCGGCCACGATCATCGCTGGGGCTCGGTGGTGGAAGGCGCCAAGCAGAAGGCGCTGCACCATCTCTCCTTCGGCTGCTACGCCGAGGACTTCCCGCGTCTGAAGGCGCGCATCGAGGGTGAGGGCATCAAGCTCGTCGATCCGCCGCCGGGCTTCGAGTCGAACGGCATCTGGTTCTTCAACCACGAAGGCGTGCTGATGGAGATCAAGGTGGCGCCGAAGGTGTCACCCGACTCCAAGGCCGACAGCCAGTGGGTCACCGTCGGCCCGGGCCGCGCCGGCGCGACCACGCGCGAGAAGTCGCCGCTGGTGCGGCCGCGCCGCCTGTCGCACGTGCTGATCTTCACCAAGGACATCGACAAGTCCCTGGAATTCTACGCGCGCACGCTCGGCCTGCGCCTCTCCGATCGCGCCTCGGATCTCGTCGCCTTCATGCACGGCATCCACGGCAGCGACCATCATCTGCTGGCGCTGGTGAAGTCGAGCGGCCCGGGCTTCCATCACTGCTCGTGGGATACTGCGAGCATCAACGACATCGGCGTCGGCGCCATGCGCATGCACGACAAGGGCTACCAGAAGGGCTGGGGCCTCGGGCGCCACGTGCTCGGATCGAACTACTTCCACTACGTCATGGATCCGTGGGGCAGCTTCGCCGAATATTCGTGCGATATCGACTACATCCCGAAGGAGGAGCGCTGGCCGGCCGCCGACCACAAGCCGGAAGACTCGTTCTATCTCTGGGGTCCGGACGTGCCGCGCGAGTTCACGCTCAACTGCGAGATGGGCGAGGCGTAGGGCGCACACCGCGAAAACAAAAAATGTCATGGCCGGGCTTGTCCCGGCCATCTCGTTTGGGTGGGCACGGTGCTGGACCAAACGGGATGCCCGCGTCCGGCGCGGGCATGACGGAGCAAGTTCTGCGCTCTCGGCTGCCTGCGGAGCGCCTCACTCCACCACGATCTTCACGGTCTCGCCGGGCTTGAGCTTGTCCTCGTGCGACAGACCGTTGATGACGCGGAACGTGTCCAGCGCGTGATCGGGCACCGCCATCCGCTTCGCCATGCTGTCGAGCGTGTCGCGCGGGCCGACCGTGACGATGGCGACGCGCATCGGCTTGATCTGCGAGGCTTCCTTCAGGCTCATCCGCCGGAACGTCTGCACCGTCTCGCGGAAGGCGTGGTCGGCCTGCGGCGTGCGCTCGCGCGCGGCGAAGATGAAGCGGTAGACGTCGCTGCCGTAGCGGATGACGTAGAGCCGGAACGACCAGCCTTCGCCGGTCGCGGTCGCCGTCGCCGCCGGGAAGCCGTTGATCGCGGTTTCCTGCACGCTCGGCTTGTCGACATTCTCCATCCAGCCGGACGTCAGATAGGCGCCGAGCGTCTGCTCGGCAGGCACGCTGACGACGTCGAGCCGCAGCGCCTGGCCGCCGCCGTCCTTGAGGCCGAGCACGGCTTCCGCCGTGTTGTCGAGCGAGAAGCCCGCGGGCGCGGTGAAGGTGAAGCCGAGCTTCGGGTGCACGAAGCGGCGGCCGCGCACGAAGCCTTCGCTCGGGTCCTCGCCATAGACCATGCCGCTGAGCGCGGAGAGATAGTCGGCGCGGTCGCGCTCGCCCTTGGCACCGGGGCCGCTGAACTGCCGCGCATTGAGGATCGCGTTCTTGACGCGGTCGGGCGTCGCCGGATGCGACGAGATGAAGTCGAGGAGGCGCGTGTCGTTGCTGGCCGCGCCGCCCGCCTTGAGGTCGGCATTGCGCTGCATGTCGGTCAGGAAGCGCGATGCGCCGTAAGGGTCGAAGCCGGCGCGCGCCGAGATGCCGACACCGATCGCATCCGCCTCGAACTCCTGCGCGCGTGAGAAGCTCGCCATGGTCAATTTCGACTTGGCCAGCGCCAGCGCGCCGGCGTTCGGGTCGGACAGCACGTCCGATACGACGTGCGCCACGACCGCGGCCTGCTTCGCCTGCTCCTCGCGGATCGCCGCGTGGCGCGCGATGACATGCCCCATCTCGTGCGCCAGCACCGAAGCGAGCTCGGCCTCGTCATTGGCGAGCGCGATCAGTCCGCGCGTGACATAGAGCTGGCCGTTCGGCAGCGCGAAGGCGTTGATCGCCGGCGAGTTGAGGATCGTGACCTTGTAGGTGAGGTCGGGCCGCTCCGAGGCGGCGACGAGACGATTGATCGTCTTCTCGACCAGCGCCTGGACGCGCGCGTCGTCGTACTGGCCGCCATAGGAGCCGAGGATGCGCGCATGCTCGCGCTGCGCGGCGGTCTGCGCCGCCTGCGGCGGCGCGGCCTTCGGCAACGGCAGCGACACCTGCTTGAAATCGGGTGTGCTCGAGCAGGCGGCGACGACGAGGGCGCCGAGCACGGCGATGGCCGCGCGCAGCGTCTTTGTCCCTGTCCTGATCGCAACCGCCGTCATATCCGACGCACTCACTCGATGAACTCGATCTGCTCTGGCGCCGCCACGTCCATGATCGGGCCGCGGCGATATTCCATCCAGCCGCGCACGCGAATGTGACGGCCTTGCAAAGCTTTGGGCTCGACGCCCGCGGCGGTGAACTCGCCGCGGAGGCGGCGCAGAATGGTCACGGAGAAGTCGCGTGTAAAGCGCCGGCCGAAATTCACGTAGATCGTCGCGCCGCTCTCGCGCACCGACTGGACCTTACCCTCGACCAGCACGAAGCGGCCTTTTTCCACCCGGAACCGGCGGTAATCCTCGGCAGATAAAGGGGCGAAATTTGGATCGGCCCAGAGGCCCCGGTGCGCGGAGCGGGCCTGCCGCTCGATGGTTAACAGCGCCTCGGCGCAGGCCTTGGCCCCGATCCGGGCCGAAACGCGGGCGGCGCCCGCGGAAACGAGGCTTTCCTGCACGGACTGGCCGCCAGCCGCGGGTTCGGCGAAGGCGACGAGGCGGCCGTAGCGGTCGGGCGAGCCGGCCGCGGCCTTGAGCGTGACGGTGGCGCCTTCGAGAGCTTTCAGCGCCGGCGTCTCGCCGGACGGTATTTCGAGGGCGGCAAGATGCAGCGTTCGCCCGTCGGCAAGCAGGAGCGTGCGTGCATCGCGTACCGCCTTGACCGTGACCGTGCCGAGAGCCTCGCCGCCGCACGGCTCCGCGGCCGCGGCGAGCGGCCACAGCACCATGACGAGGATGAGGGCAGCGCGCCCAGCCATGCCACGATTGTCGGCCCGGCGCGGCTAACGGTCCATGAAATTCGCGCAGCAAAAAAGCCGCCGTTCCGGCGCGAAAAATGAACCCGCGAACACATGCAAGGCACGCAGGAACCTGACGCGGCGGCGCCGTCCCGGGAACGGGCTGCTGCCTTCATCGTTGGCGGGAGCAGGGGGCGTGAACCGCCGGAGCATCGATCATGAAGACCGCATCACTCGCGCTCGCCGCTGCGCTCGCGACAATCGTCGGCTGCGCGCCGCCCGCCGCCGCGCAGACCCAGGACCAGACCGGCGCGGCGACGGTCGATCGCGCCGCGCCGGACGACAATGGCAGCGCCGCCACGAACGGCGTCGGCAATTCCGAACAGCGCGACGACATGCGCGGCGAGGACCGCGACAATCCGGCCGACAGCGCCAACGCCCCGCGCCAATGGCGCGACCGCGGCCCGATGGTGATGCCCATGCGGCCAATGCTACCGCAGCGGCGCATGATGATGCGCGGCACGGGCGCGCATTTCCATTTCGCCCGCGGTAAGGCCCGCATCGACGTGACCTGCTCGCCGCAGGAGGATACGGAAGCCTGCGTGCGCGCCGCCGGCGAGCTCATCGACAAGATCGCCGAGCTCCGCGGTGGCGCGAACCGCGACAACACGACCGGTTCGGCCGACCGGGACAACGACCGCTCCGCGACGCAGAACGACGACGATCAGGACGCGCCCGGCGAGCGCATGTGAGCGAGCCCGCCGGTATGCACAGGCCGGGCCGGCCGCGCGGGACCCGCGTGCGCCGCCTCCGGCCTTGTGCTACACCGCCGCTGCAGCGGTTCCGTAGCTCAGCTGGATAGAGCAGCGGTTTCCTAAACCGAAGGTCGGAGGTTCGAATCCTCTCGGGACCGCCAGCCACAACGGGCTCATCTGACCCGGCGGCCCGCTCTCCTTCGTCCCGGTACGCTCGATCAGGAACTGTCAGCCCGAACGAGAAATTCGGGAGGATTCCGTGACGCGCCTGACCCAGAGCTACACCCAGGGAGCTTCCGCCGTCCCGCTGATCGGCGACACGATCGGCACGCATTTCGACCAGGCGGTCGCGCGCTGGGGCGACCGGCCGGCGCTGATCGTGACGCAGCAGAATGTCCGTTGGACCTATGCCCAACTCGACGCGCGCGTCGACGCTTTCGCCGCCGGCCTCATCGCGCTCGGGCTCGAGCCGGGCGACCGGGTCGGCATCTGGTCGCCGAACAACGCCGAATGGGTGGTCACCCAGTTCGCCACCGCAAAGGCCGGGCTCATCCTCGTCAACATCAACCCCGCCTACCGCACCTTCGAGGTCGACTACGCGCTCAACAAGGTCGGCTGCAAGGCGCTGGTCACCGCCGACAGCTTCAAGACCAGCAATTATGTCGGCATGCTGCGCGAGCTGATGCCCGAGATCGCCGGCAGCAAGCCGGGCGAATTGCGGGCGGCGCGCATTCCCTCGCTCAAGACGCTGATCCGCATCGGCTCGGACAAGGCCGACGGCTTCCTGCGCTTCGACGACGTCGCGGCGCTGGGCGGCGAGGCGCAACGGCGGACGCTGTCCGAGCTCAAGCCGAAGCTGCAATTCGACGACGCCATCAACATCCAGTTCACCAGCGGCACCACCGGCGCGCCAAAGGGCGCTACGCTGACGCACCACAACATCCTCAACAACGGCTTCTTCATCGGCGAGGCGCAGCGCTTCACCGACGCCGACCGCGTCTGCATCCCGGTGCCGCTCTATCATTGCTTCGGCATGGTGCTCGGCAACATGGCCTGCATCACGCACGGCGCCGCCATGGTCTATCCGGGCGAGGGTTTCGACCCGCTCGCGACGCTCCAGACGGTCGAGGCTGAGAAGTGCACGGCGCTGTACGGCGTGCCGACCATGTTCATCGCCGAGCTCGGCCACCCGGACATGAAGCGCTTCGACCTGTCGAGCCTGCGCACCGGCATCATGGCCGGATCGCCGTGCCCAATCGAGGTCATGCGGCGCTGCGTCAACGAGATGAACATGAGCGAGGTGACGATCGCCTACGGCATGACGGAGACGAGCCCGGTCAGCACGCAGACCTCGTTCGACGATCCGCTCGAGCGCCGGGTCTCCACCGTCGGCCGCGTGCATCCGCATGTCGAGGTCAAGATCGTCGACACCGATGGCCGCATCGTGCCGGTCGGCGCGCGGGGCGAGCTGTGCACGCGCGGCTATTCGGTGATGCTCGGCTACTGGGGCGACACGGAGCGCACCGCCGAGGCGATCGACGCCGCGCGCTGGATGCACACCGGCGACCTCGCCACCATCGACGCCGACGGCTACGTCAACATCGTCGGCCGCATCAAGGACATGGTCATTCGCGGCGGCGAGAACGTCTATCCGCGCGAGATCGAGGAATTCCTGTTCCGCCATCCCAAGGTGGAAGCGGTGCAGGTGGTCGGCGTGCCCGACGTGAAATACGGCGAGGAGCTGTGCGCCTGGGTGAAGCTGAAGCCCGATATGTCGTCGACGCCCGAAGAAATCCAGGACTTCTGCAAGGGCCAGATCGCCCACTACAAGATTCCGCGCTACGTCAAGTTCGTCGACGCCTTCCCGATGACCGTCACCGGCAAGGTGCAGAAGTTCATCATGCGCGAGCAGATGGTCGACGAATTGAAGCTGACCGAACAGAAGACGGCGTGAGCAGCGACCCCGCTTGAGGTCGCCGGCTGCCGCGTGCACAGTGCCGCGGCGGCAAACGTTCGCGTTTTCCGCATCAGAAAAAGCCTGGCCGATAACGGCCGGCGCCCTGGTCGGAGGAAACGAACATGACCCCGCGTCTGTCGCGCGCGCATGTGGTCCGTCTGCTTGCCGCTGCATCGCTTCTCGTCGCAACCGCGCCCGCCCAGCGGGCGCTGGCTGTTGGCTATCCCGATCATCCGGTCACATTGGTGGTGGCGTTCACGCCGGGCGGCCCCAGCGACGTGCTCGCGCGCATCGTCGGCAAGAAGATGGAGGAAATCCTCGGCACGCCCTTCGTGATCGAGAACAAGCCGGGCGCGGGCGGCAACATTGCCGGCGAATATGTCGCGCATGCCAAGCCCGACGGCTACACGCTGCTCATGGGCAATAACAGCATCCTCGCCACCAATGAGAGCCTCTACAAGGAGCTGAAATACAAGCCGCAGCAGGACTTCGCTCCGATCACGCTGATCGGCACGCAGGCGAACATCCTCGTCGTCAATCCGAAGGTGCCGGCGCACTCGCTGAAGGAACTGATCGCGCTGTGCAAGGCGGAACCGGGCAAGATCAATTTCGCCTCGTCCGGTTACGGCGCGGCTGCGCACCTCGCCGGCGAGTTGTTCAAGTCGGACGCCAAGGTCAATATCGTGCACGTGCCGTACAAGGGCGCGGCGCCGGCGCTCCAGGATGTCATCGCCGGCAATGACCAGATGATGTTCGCGACGGCGGCCTCGGTGGTCGGCCATATCAAGAATGGGCAGGTGCGCGCGCTGGCGGTAACGACGCTCAAGCGCACGGCGATCCTGCCGGACCTGCCGACCATGGACGAGGCGGGCCTGAAAGGCTTCGAGGCGAGCACCTGGCACGGCCTCGTCGCGCCGGCCGGCACGCCGCCCGACGTCATCGCCAAGCTGCACGCGGCGGCGGTCAAGGCGCTGCAGGATCCGACCCTGCGCGCCTCGCTCGGCCGCCTCGGCGTCGACATCGTCGGCGACACGCCGAAAGAGTTCGACGCCTATATCAAATCGGAAATCCCCAAATGGACCGCCATCGTCAAGGCGTCCGGCGCAGCCGTGAGCAATTGAACGCATGAGCAGGATCGAACGGCCGGACGGAGCGCTCGCGCGCAGGGTGCGGCGCCTCGGGCATCTCGATCTGCCCGGCGCGGGGCAGGTGACGGTGAGCGGCCACCACGCCTATGTCGGGCACATTCCGAACAAGCAGAACCTCGGCACGTCCGTCGTCGACATCGCCGATCCCGCCAATCCGCGCCTCGTCGCCACGGTCACGCTCGACGACCCGACCTCGCACAGCCACAAGGTTCGCGTCGCCGGCGACCTGATGATCGTCAATCACGAGCGCAATCCGACGCCGGTCGGCCGCCGCGCCGAGCAATTACCCGGCGTGCGCCGCGAACTGACCGATGCGCTCGGCCGGCTGCCGACGCGCGCCGAGATCGCCGCCAAGCTCAGCATCACCGAAGCCGACCTGATCGAGGTCGAGGCGGCGGAGAAGCAGCCCTACCGCAATGGCGGCTTCCGCCTGTACGACATCTCAAATCCGGCGCAGCCGCGGCTGATCCATCACCATCTCACCGGCGGCATCGGCGTGCATCGCTTCGACATGGACGCGCGCTACGCCTACATCTCGACCGAGATGGAGGGCTTCGTCGGCAACATCCTCGTCACCTACGACATCCGCGATCCGCAACGCCCGCAGGAAGTCTCGCGCTGGTGGATGCCGGGGCAGCACGTTGCGGGCGGCGAGACGCCGAGTTGGTCAGGCAAGCGGCACCGGCTGCATCATGCATTGCGGTTCGGCGACGAGATGTGGGCGAGCTGCTGGCACGGCGGCTTCCGCGTCGTCGACATTTCCGACATCGCGAAGCCGAAGACGGTGGCGTCCTACAATTATCATCCGCCGTTCCCGGAGCCGACGCATACGGCGATCCCGGTGCCCGGCCTCATTCGTGGCCGGCGCATCGCACTGGCGATCGACGAGGAGGATCAGGCGCAGAGCGCCAATGAGGAGGAGGCCCGCCGCGGCCGCGTTCATGCCGGCATGTCGACCTACGACGTGAGCGACTACGGCAACGTGAAGCCGCTGGCGTTGTTCGAGGTGAGCGAGCTCGATTCGCCCTTCGCGCGCACGCCCGGCGCCCGCTTCGGCGCGCATCAGTTCCACGAGCGCATGACCGGCACGCTGGTGCATGCCGTGTGGTTCAGCGCCGGGCTGCGCATCGTCGATGTTGCCGATCCGTCGGCGCCGCGCGAGGTCGGGTTCTTCATCCCGGAGCCGGCGGGAGGCCGCTCCGCGCCGCAGACCAACGACGTCATGCTCGACGAGCGCGGTCTGATCTACATCGTCGACCGCCACGTCGGCTTCGACGTGCTGGAGTTCGCCGGCTAGCGCGCCGCCTTGTAGAACGCCGCCGCGTCGGCGGTGAACGCCTTGCGCGAGGCGGGGTCGAGATAAAGCATGTGGCCGCCGCGATATGTCTTGAGGACGGCGCGCCCGGGCGGGTTCGTCGGCGGCAGGTGGTCGAGCACGTAGCGCGTCTCGGCATAGGGCGTGACGAGATCGGATACGCCCGAGCCGATCAGCAGCCGGAAATTCGGCGAGAACGACAGCAACACGCGCAGCTCTTCGTCGACGCCGGCCTGGCCGCGGCCGCCGCCGCCCCAGTCCCAGTGTCCGGCGATGTCGGAGGCGAGCAAATTGTAGGTCATCTCGGTCTTGAAGCCGAGCTCGTTACGAGCGTAGGCCGCGAAGGCGCCGCCATAGGCGCGCGCGACGCCGTCGAGGATCGGATCGGGGCCGCGTCCGCCCGCCCGTTCAGGGAAGGGGTCATCAACGGCGAAGGTCGCGTCGTAATGGCTGACGATCTTGCCGGCCTGAAGCGACTTGAGCGACGCCTCGGTGATAAAGCCGCGCGATGCCGTCACCATGTCGAGCGACAGTCCGGTCACCTTGGCCACGCGCGCGTAGAAAGCACGCGCCGCCTCGCCCTGCTGCGGCGGACCGGCGAGGGTGGTGAGATAGTCGCCGAGCGCGAACTTCTCCGCAGCAGCGAGCGCGTCGGGCGTGAAGCTGTTGGTCGCCTCCAGATGCGTCGCTGCGAAAGACGGCAGGATAAGCGCCGAGCGCAGCGCCGATTGGTCGTCGCCGAAGGTGAGCCAGCCCTCGAGCAGCGGTGACAGCATGACGATGCCGTTGACGCTGATCCCCTGTGCGCGTGTCAGCGCACGTGCCGTCTTGGCGGCCCGAAACCCACCATAGCTCTCGCCCATGAGATAGAGTGGCGAGCTGTCGCGGTTGTTCTTGCTCACATAGAGCGAGATCGCCTTGGCCATCGCATCGGCGTCGCTGCGCACGCTCCAGAAATTCTTGGCGTCATCGCCTTTGGCGGCGCGGCTCCAGCCGGTGCCCACCGGATCGATCATCACGAGATCGGTGAAGGCGAGCCAGGTGTCGGGATTGTCGGAGAGCTTCGCGTTCGCCGCGTCCTTCGCCTCGGGGCCGATGGCGAGATGGCGCGGGCCGACGAGGCCGAGATTGAGGAAGGCGGAGCCTGCGCCCGGTCCGCCGTTGAAGACGAAAGTCAGCGGCCGGTTCGGCGTACGGTCCTTCGCGATGTAGGCGACGTAGAACACCGCCGCGCTCTGCTCGCCCGACTGGTCGTAGAACGGTAATGTGCCGGCGGTCGCCGTATAGGCGATGCGGCCTTGCGCGGTGTCGACACTCTTCTCGGTGACGCTGTCGGCAGGCAGGAGCCGCAGCACGCCCTTGCCGTTGGGCGGGGCCTGCTCACGTTGCGACTGCTGTGGCGGATGGTCAGGCTTGGGCTGGGCGATGGCCGGGCCGATGCCAAAGGCGAGGAGGAGCACCAGCGCGAGACGCGGAACGAAGGCCATGGGCACGCGCACTCCGTGAACGGTAACGCCCCCGATAACACGCGCCCCGACGGCCGGCATTGCGCCGGCCGGTCAACAAGTCGTCAGCGGCGGCGGAAGTTCGGCCGGCGCTGCTGCGGCGCTGCGGTCGGCGCGTCGCCCTTGTGGCGGAAGCTGATGCGGCCACGGCCGAGGTCGTAGGGCGACATCTCGACGATCACGCGGTCGCCGACGCCGGTGCGGATGCGGAATTTGCGCATCTTGCCGGCAGTGTAGGCCAGCACCTCGTGCCCGTTATCGAGCTTCACACGGAAGTTGCCGTCCGGCAGAACCTCCGTGACGGTGCCGTCGAAATCGAGCAGTTCTTCCTTCGCCATCCAGTCGTCTCCAAAGCGGCCTGCCTCCGGCCGCGCCGTGCATCTCGAAAACCGGTTCCCGCCTCCGGGTCAAGCCCGAAGGCGGGATTTGTCAGGGTCGTGCCTCAGCGGGGCGCGCGCTGGCCGGCGTTGCGGCGCGGCGCGCCGCCTTGGCGCTGCATGAAACTAACACTTCTGAAGTCCTTTGGCTCGCCCCGGCCGTGTTCGACCTTGGCGTGCTGCCGGTGCTCGTTATGGCTGTGCTGCCGGTGTTCATGCTGTCCGTGCGGGCGATTGCCGCGCGGCTCGTTCTGGGCGGGGTGGTGTCCGTTGCGGTTGCCCCGCGGCTCGCCCTGGGCCGAATGGTGCCCGTTGCGATGGCCGTTGTGACCGTTGGCTGGCTTGCCGCCGCTGCGGCGGTGACCGTGGCCGTTCTTGGCGCCGTTCCGCTGCCCACGATGACCGTGGGCTTCGGCCTGCGCCGGAACCGGCTTGCCGGTGCGACGGTCGGTCGCCGGGATCGACATGCGGATCAGGCGCTCGATGTCGCGCAGATAGCCGCGCTCCTCGTGATCGCAGAACGAGATGGCGACGCCGTCGCGGCCGGCGCGCGCGGTGCGGCCGATGCGGTGGACGTAGCTCTCGGGCACGTTCGGCAGGTCGTAATTGACGACGTGGCTGACGCCGTCGACGTCGATGCCGCGCGCGGCGATGTCGGTCGCGATCAGCGTGCGCAGCGCGCCGGAACGGAAGGCGCCGAGCACGCGCTCGCGCTGGTTCTGCGACTTGTTGCCGTGGATCGCCTCGGCCGCGAGGCCTTCCTTCTGCAACGTGCGCACGACCTTGTCGGCGCCGTGCTTGGTGCGGGTGAAGACCAGCACGCGGTCGATGGTCTCGGTCTTGAGCACCTCGGCGAGCAGCGAAGCTTTCGCCGGCTTGTCGACGTGGATGACGCGCTGCTCGATGCGCTCGGCGGTCGAGGCGGGCGGCGTCACCGATACCTTGGCCGGATCGCGCAGCATCTGGTCGGCGAGACGCGTGATCTCCTGCGGCATGGTGGCCGAGAAGAACAAGGTCTGCCGTTCCTTCGGCAGCATGGCGATGATGCGCTTGATGTCGTGGATGAAGCCCATGTCGAGCATGCGGTCGGCTTCATCGAGCACCAGCACTTCGAGCTGGTTGAGCGTGATGGCCCGCTGATTGACGAGATCGATCAGACGGCCGGGCGTCGCGACCAGCACTTCGACGCCGCGCTGGAGCGCGCGGATCTGCCGGTTGATCGGCACGCCGCCGATCGCGAGAGCGATGTCGAGCGGGCGGATGTGGCGGCCATAGGCGCGGAAGCTTTC
>JBQCFB010000115.1:0-3287 GCA_051959715.1 Pseudolabrys sp. | reverse complement strand
TCGGCGTGGCGAAGGACCGGCGCGAGGGGCGGGCGATCGTCATCGCCGCGCTCGACAATCTGGTGAAGGGCGCGTCCGGCCAGGCGATCCAGAACATGAACCTGATCATGGGCTGGCCGGAGACGACCGGCATCGATCAGGTCGCACTGTTTCCGTGATCGTCATTCCGGGACGGCCCAATAGGGCCGGACCCGGAATCCAGTTACACTCTCCGTGACTCGTTTCTGGGTTCCGGGTTCGCCCGCTTGCGCCCCGGAATGACGACGGAGGTGAGCGTCGATGTTCGAGGTCCAGAACCAGCCGCCGCCGCTCGAGGGCTACAATCTCTTCGCCGGCGACCTCGTTCTGCGCGAGGCGGTGACGCGGGAAGGCGCCGACTGGGCGCAGGGGCGGCTGACCAGCTTCGGCGGCGAGCTCGGCCTGCCGGAGACCATCGCGCTCGGCTTTGCCGCCAACCGCAACCCGCCGCAGCTCCGGGCCTTCGACCGCTACGGCCACCGCATCGACGAAATCGAATTCCATCCGGCCTGGCATGCGCTGATGACGCTCGTGCTCAAGGCCGGTCTGCATTCCGGCCCGTGGGCCGATCCGAAGCCCGGCGCGCACGTGCTGCGCGCGGCCGGCTGTTACATGGCCGCGCAGATCGAGAGCGGCGTCTATTGTCCGCTGGCCATGACCTACGGCTCGGTGCCGACGATCCGGCAGAACCGCACGCTCGCCACGGAATGGCTGCCGCGCATCTTCTCCCATTATTACGATCCGCATTTCCGCCCGGCGCGCGAGAAGACCTCGGCGCTGGTCGGCATGGGCATGACCGAGAACCAGGGCGGCTCGGACCTGCGCACCAACACGACGCGCGCGGAGCCGTCCGGCGACGGCAGCTACCGCCTGTTCGGCCACAAATGGTTCATGTCGGCGCCGATGTGCGACGCCTTCCTGATCCTGGCCAACGCGCCGAAGGGCCTGAGCTGCTTCCTGATGCCGCGCTGGACGCCGGACGGCGCGCGCAACGCGGTCCGCATCAACCGTCTCAAGGACAAGCTCGGCAACAAGTCGAACGCGTCGAGCGAGGTCGAATTCGAGGGCGCCTATGCCGAATTGATCGGCGAGGAGGGACGCGGCATCCCGACCATCATCGAGATGAGCAACTATACGCGCCTCGACTGCGCCATCGGCTCGTCGTCGCTGATGCGGCAGGCGCTGGCGCAGGCAGTGCATCACGCCATGCACCGCACCGCGTTCCAGAAGAAGCTCGTCGACCAGCCCTTGATGACGAACGTGCTCGCCGACCTCGCGCTCGAAGTCGAGGCGGCGGCTGCGCTCACCTTCCGTCTCGCCCGCGCTTATGACGAGAGCGACGAGGCGGCCATTGCCTTCCGCCGCATCGTCACGCCGGCGGCGAAGTTCTGGATCTGCCGGCGCGCGCTCGCCGTGACCGGCGAGGCGATGGAAGTGCTCGGCGGCTCCGGCTACATCGAGGAGAGCGTGATGCCGCGGCTTTACCGCGAGGCGCCGGTCAATTCGATCTGGGAGGGCTCGGGCAACGTCATGTGCCTCGATGTGCTGCGCGCGCTCGACCGCACCAAGGGCGCGGCCGAGGTGCTTGCGGCGGAGCTCGACGTCGGCGGCGACGCCCGCGTGCGTCCGTTCCTCGACCGCCTGTCGGAGCGGCTCGCCGCGCCCGACCGCCGCGACGAGGCGCAGGCGCGCGCGCTGGTGCGCGACCTCGTGCTGGCGCTTCAGGCAGTGCTGCTGGTGAAGAATGCGCCGCCTGAAGTCGCGGATGCGTTCTGCGCATCGCGGCTGGAGCAGGGCGCGGGCGCGGCGTTCGGGATGTTGCCGCGCGGCGCCGACGCGCGCGCCATCGTCGCGCGCGCCGCGCCGTTGCAGTGAGGCGCTAGCCCGGGTGGCCGCTGAAGATCGCCACCGCCAGCACCGCCTGCGCCGCAAAGCCGACGGCGAAGGCGAGCGTCCGCAGCACCGGGATGCCGAGGGCGTAGACGATGACATGCGCGAGCCGCGCCCAGAACTAGACGGCGCAGGCGCTGACCGTGGCCGGAGTCGAGACGCCCATCGTGTCGAGGATCAGGACCAGCGCCGCGAAGATGACGAGGTTCTCGACCGCGTTGGTGTGCGCGAAATAGAGCCGCTGCGCCCAGCCCGACTGCGGCGTGTCGTTGCGTGACGGATTGGCCATCGCGCCCAGCAGCCCGCGCACCAGGATGCGGTCGAGGATGTAGGGCACCCACAGAAGTCCGGTCAGCACCACGGTCAGCGTCAGCCACAGGAGTTCTTTGGTCAGCATGGCTCTCATTTCTCCGCCGCTTTTTTCCGAGGGTGCAAGGTTAGAAGAAGTCGCGGCGCTTGTCGCGGGGTGAAGCTTGCGCGCTGCCCGCGCCTTGGGTTAGGCGACAGGGCAAGGGAGCTTGAGACGCATGGCCGACACGGCGCTTGATACCGGGCTGTTCCGCAGGGTGATGGGCCGCTTCGCCACGGGCGTGACGGTGATCACGGCCGAGGCCGAGGGCGGCGTGCGCGGCATGACCGCCAATGCCTTCATGTCCGGATCGCTCAGCCCGTCGCTGTGCATCATCTCGGTGGCGAAGAAGGCGAAGATGCACAATGTGCTGACGGCCTCGCGCAGCTTCGGCGTCAGCATGCTGGCGCAGGGGCAGGAGGCGATCAGCCGGCATTTCGCGGGGCAGGGGCCGACCGAACCGGACCTGCTGTTCGAGCACATGCAGGGCGTGCCGGTGCTCGCCAATGTCTGCGCCGCTCTCGCCGCCGAGATCGAGGCGCTGCACGATTGCGGCGACCACAGCATCATCATCGGCCGCGTCATCGGCCTGCGCGACGACGACCGTCCGCCGCTGGTCTTCCACGGCGGCAAATACGCGACGCTGCACTACAAGGCGGCGAAGGCGCCCGAGGCGGCGATCGACTTCTGGGAACTGGACCACGACGCGAACTGGTGAGGCCGGTATGCGCAGGCCTATTCCGTCACCCTGAGGCGCTCGCGTGCATCGGCACGCGAGCCTCGAAGGGTCTCTGAGTCGGAGGTCCTTCGAGGCTCGCTTCGCTCGCGCCTCAGGACGACGGGAAATGCCGGAGCCGGCCCCTCACGTCCAGCTTCGGACCTTCACATAGGACCCCGGCGCGTCCTCGATGGCTTTGAGCTTGCCGCCGCCGATCTCGCGCGCCGGCACCATTTCGTCGTCCTGGGCTTTCAGCCAGTCGAGCCAGTCCGGCCACCACGAGCCCGGATGCTCCGTCGCCTTGGACGCCCA
>JBQCFB010000114.1:0-2758 GCA_051959715.1 Pseudolabrys sp. | reverse complement strand
TTCGTTCGCCTTGGCGAAATCGATGGCAACCTTCGGTGCCGCGACCGGATCGCCGGAATAGGCGAGCACGGTCGGCCCCTTCAGCAGGGGCGCAATCGAGGCAGCGTCGGTGTCCTTGAGCGCGATCTTGGCCAGACGGTTTTTTGCGACCTTCACGCGCGCTCCCGCAGCCCGCATCTGCTGACGCAGGACTTGCATTTGCGCGACGGTAAGGCCGGCATAGTGAGCCACCACGACGACCTCCGAGGCCTTGAAGACCCCGGACAGCTCGTTGATGGACTCCTGTTTGGCCGCTCGATCCACTGCAAGCTCTTTCGGTTTTGACGGCCTGTCCGCTCTCGCGGGGGCCGCCGGGTTGGACACGCCGTCCGACCCCTGTCACATGGACGAGCTGGGGCAGACGACCAGTTCAGCCTGCCCGCCCGATTCCTGACCTACGGTCATGAATCCGGCTCTCCGAGGTTCGAACCAAACCGGCGCAGCCTTGTGGGCTGCGCAAACCTGGGTCTCGACCCCATCTATGCTGGCCCCGGAACGGGATTAAGCGTCGGACCCGAAGGCCCTCGGCGCCGGCAGTCTTGGACAGGTTGGCCTTGCCTTTTCAGGGGCTTGGCCTTGCACGCTCACGCTTTGCGACAGCTTCGGAGCCTCCTTTTAGATGTCCCGCCGGGATGTCCAAAAGGAAAGTCGTCCGATCACCGTTGTTTTGCTGAGACGCGCAAAGGCGTGCTGACAAACTAGGGCCAGCACGCCCAATAGGCCCCATCTAGACCCTATCGGCCGGTTTGCCAAGGGGAATTTTGGGCCGTTCAAATGAAAACCCCGCCGGCGCGTTTTTCGCCCGGCGGGGTTCCCGATCGTTGCGCGCTTACTGCGCCTGCGTGCCGAACAATGTCGGAATGTCGATCTTCACGCCCGGGCCCATGGTCGAGGAGATCGCGACCTTGTTGATGTAGTGGCCCTTGGCCCCGGCGGGCTTGGCCTTCTGCACCGCGTCGGCGAACGCCTTGATGTTCTCGACGAGCTTGTCTTCCGAGAACGACGCCTTGCCGACGCCGGCCTGCACGATGCCGGCCTTCTCGACGCGGAATTCGACCGAGCCGCCCTTGGCGCCCTTGACGGCGTTGGTGATGTCCATCGTCACCGTGCCGACCTTCGGGTTCGGCATGATGCCGCGCGGACCGAGCACCTTACCGAGGCGGCCGACGAGCGGCATCATGTCCGGGGTCGCGATGCAGCGGTCGAAATCGACCTTGCCGCCATTCACGATCTCGAACAGGTCCTCCGCGCCGACCACGTCGGCGCCGGCGGCCTTGGCCTCCTCCGCCTTGGCGCCGCGCGCGAACACGCCGACCCGAACCGTGCGGCCGGAGCCGTTCGGAAGGGTGCACACGCCGCGCACCATCTGGTCGGCGTGCTTGGGATCGACGCCGAGATTCATCGCGATCTCGATCGTCTCGTCGAACTTCGCCTTGGCGCGTTCCTTCACGAGCTTGACCGCTTCGGTGAGGCCATAAGCCTTCTCGCGGTCGACGCCTTCACGGATCGATTTCGTGCGCTTTCCGATTGCCATGACCGATTACTCCTTCACCGACAGGCCCATCGAGCGGGCGGAGCCCTCGATCATCTTCATGGCTGCTTCGATGTTGTTGGCGTTGAGGTCCTTCATCTTCTGCTCGGCGATCTCTTTGATCTGCGCCTTGGTGACCGAGCCGGCGCCGGCGAGGCCCGGGGTCTTCGAGCCGCTCTCGATCTTGGCCGCCTTCTTGAGGAAGAACGACACCGGCGGTGTCTTCATTTCGAAGGTGAAGGAACGGTCCTGGTAGGTCGTGATGACCACCGGGATCGGCGTGTTCTTTTCCATCTTCTGGGTCTGCGCGTTGAACGCCTTGCAGAACTCCATGATGTTGAGACCACGCTGGCCCAGCGCCGGACCGATCGGCGGCGACGGGTTCGCGGCGCCCGCGGGCACCTGCAATTTCAGGAATCCAGTGACTTTCTTTGCCATCTCTCACTCCGTTAGTGGTGCGGATCTTGACGGTTGGCTTGACCGCCTCACCTCCCACGTCGTTTCACCTCTTGTCATGCCCGGGCTTGTCCCGGGCATCCCGCTTAGGAAGGCACCATCGTGCCAATTTATCGGGGTCACCGGGACAAGCCCGGTGACGACAATCTCAACGGATCAGACCTTCTCGACCTGACCGAACTCCAATTCGACCGGCGTTGCACGACCGAAGATCGATACCGCGACCTTCACGCGCGAGCGGCCTTCGTCGACTTCCTCAACCACGCCGTTGAACGACGCGAACGGGCCGTCGGAGACGCGAACGTTCTCTCCGATCTCGAACGAGATCGAGGGCTTGGGGCGCTCAACGCCCTCCTGCACCTGTTGCAGAATGCGGCCGGCCTCGGCTTCCGAGATCGGCATCGGCTTGTTGTCAGTGCCGAGGAAGCCGGTGACCTTCGGCGTGTTCTTGATGAGGTGATAGACCTCGTCGGTCAGGTCCATCTTCACCAGCACGTAGCCGGGGAAGAACTTGCGCTCGGCATTGACCTTGCGGCCGCGGCGCACCTCGACCACCGTCTCGGTCGGCACCAGCACCTGCTCGAAGTGATCCTCGAGATTGCGCTGCTTGGCCTGCTCGCGAATCGACTCGGCGACCTTCTTCTCGAAGTTCGAATAGGCGTGCACGATGTACCAGCGCTTCGGCCGGGTCGACGTCGTGGCGGCGGCAATATCGCTCATCGTCCTGAAACC
>JBQCFB010000113.1:0-2476 GCA_051959715.1 Pseudolabrys sp. | reverse complement strand
TTGAGCGCCTGCAGCTGTGGATAGAACGCGACGAACATCGCCGGAATGATCGCGAAATATTTCGCCACGTCATTGGCGATCGAGAAGGTCGTCAGCGAGCCGCGCGTCATCAGGAGCTGCTTGCCGATCTCGACGACCTCGATCAGCTTGGTCGGATCGGAATCGAGATCAACCATGTTGCCGGCCTCACGCGCGGCCTGCGTGCCGGACTGCATGGCGACGCCGACGTCGGCCTGGGCGAGCGCCGGCGCATCGTTGGTGCCGTCGCCGCACATGGCAATCAGGCGCCCGTTGCCTTGCTCATTGCGGATGTAGCGAAGTTTGTCCTCCGGCGTCGCTTCAGCAATGAAGTCGTCGACGCCGGCCTCCGAAGCAATGAAAGCGGCGGTCACCGGGTTGTCGCCGGTGATCATCACCGTCTTGATGCCCATCCGGCGCAGCGCGGCAAAGCGGTCCTTCACGTCTGGCTTCACCACGTCCTTGAGATGAATGACGCCCAGGATGCGGCCGCCATCGGCGAGGCCGAGCGGCGTGCCGCCCGAACGCGCGATCCGGTCCACGGCGGCACGGAACGCTGGCGGCTCCTGCACGTCCTGACCGGCCTGCTCACGCGCGAACTTGAGGATCGAATCGATGGCCCCCTTGCGCAGCTTGCGACCACCGACATCGACGCCCGAGAGGCGCGTCGGCGCCGAGAACTCGCTAACCCGCGCAGCCGGTGCCGTCGCCTGACGGCGAACGTCGTACCTGTCCTGCACCAGAGTAATGATGGAACGGCCTTCCGCGGTCTCGTCGGCGTCGCTCGCCAGCAGCGCGACTTCCGCAGCCTCGCGCTCGGTCACGCCGGACACCGGAATTATCTCGGTCGCAAGGCGATTGCCGAAGGTGATGGTGCCGGTCTTGTCGAGCAGCAGGGTATCCACGTCGCCGGCCGCTTCGACCGCGCGGCCCGACATCGCCAGTACGTTGAAACGCACCAGCCGGTCCATACCGGCAATGCCGATCGCCGAGAGAAGCGCGCCAATGGTGGTGGGGATCAGCGTGACGAACAACGCCACCAGCACGACCACCGAGATCGTTCCACCGGCGTAGGCGGCATAGCTCGGAATAGTCGCGGTCGCGAACACGAAGATGATGGTCAGGCCGACCAGCAGGATGGTGAGCGCGATCTCGTTCGGTGTTTTCTGCCGCTCGGCGCCTTCCACAAGCTTGATCATGCGGTCGAGAAAGGAGGAGCCCGCCGACGCGGTGATGCGGACGATGATCCGGTCGGAGATAACAGTCGTGCCGCCGGTGACGGCCGAGCGGTCGCCGCCGGACTCGCGGATGACCGGAGCGGACTCGCCCGTGATCGCGGCCTCGTTGACAGAAGCGATGCCTTCGATGACCTCGCCGTCGCCCGGGATGACATCGCCGGCAAAGCAGACGACCAGGTCGCCCGCCTCCAGCTCGGTCGCCGGCACGCCCTCGTAGATCTCGCGGTTGTCGGGCATCAGCAGGCGCTTGGCGACTGTCTCGGTGCGCGTCTTGCGCAGCGTGTCGGCCTGGGCCTTGCCGCGACCTTCGGCCACGGCCTCGGCGAAGTTAGCGAACAGCACCGTGAACCACAGCCACACGACGATCTGGAATTCGAAGGCGATCGGCTGCCCGCCATTCAGGAGATCGCGCACGAGCAGCACGGTCGTCAGCACGGTGACGATCTCGAGCACGAACATCACCGGGTTCTGCACCAACGTCCGCGGGTCCAACTTGACGAACGAGTCGAGGATCGCCGGCAGCACGATCTTCGGGTCGAGCAGCGTCGAGACCGGCATCCGTTTGCGCAGTTTGGAGGTGTCCATTGTCTTGAACTCCGAAGGGATCGCTTAGAACACTTGACCGGCCTGCATCGCGAGATGCTCAACGATCGGGCCGAGCGCGAGCGCGGGGAAGAAGGTGAGGCCGCCGACGATCAGGATCACGCCGACGAGCAGGCCGACGAATAGGCCGCCGGTGGTCGGGAACGTACCGAGCGACGGCGGGACCGATTTCTTGGCCGCGAGCGCGCCTGCAATCGCAATGGCGGGCACGATCATCCAGAAACGTCCGACGAACATCGCGACGGCGCCGGAGAGATTGTAGAAGAACGTATTGCCGGTGAGACCCGCAAAGGCAGAGCCGTTGTTCGCCGTCTGCGAGGTGTATGCGTAGAGCACCTCGGAGAAGCCGTGCGGACCCGCATTCGCCATCGAGGCGACTGCCGGCGGATAGACGACCGCAATCGCCGTCCAGCCGAGCATCATCAGGGGCAGGATCAGGATGGCGAGCATCGCCATCTTCACCTCGCGCGCCTCGATCTTCTTGCCGACATATTCCGGCGTGCGGCCGACCATCAGTCCTGCGACGAACACCGTCACGATGACGAACAGCAGCATGCCGTACAGGCCGGCGCCGACGCCACCGACGACGATCTCGCCGAGTTCCATGTTGATGAGCG
>JBQCFB010000112.1:0-2062 GCA_051959715.1 Pseudolabrys sp. | reverse complement strand
TGGTCGTGAAGTTGGCGACGCCGACATGCTTCGCCTTGCCCTCCTTCTTGGCCGCGCACAGCGCCGGCACGCTGACCGAGAGAGGGATGTCCTTGTTGTTCCAGTGGATCAGCAGCAGATCGACGTAAGGCAGTTGCAGGTTGGCGAGGCTTTCGGAGAGCGACTGGCGGAATTTCTCCGGCTCGAGATGCGTCTCGCGCACCTTGGTCGTGATGAACACGTTCTCGCGCTTGACGCCCGACTGCCGCAGGCCCTCGCCGACCTCCTTCTCGTTGCCGTAGAACCAGGCCGTGTCGATATGGGTGTAGCCCATCTGGAGCGCGTCCTTGACCGCCTGCACGCAGACGTCGCCTTTCAGGGTCATGACGCCGAGCCCGACCTGCGGAATCCGGGCGCCATGCGCTTCGACAAACGGTACCGACATTGAACTTTCCTCGACGGTTTCTGGTTGTAGGACGTCGCGGCGAAGAATGCCCGCTGGGGCTCTGGCTGCCAACCGGGGGTGCGCGCGGCGCACCCTTCACGAAGATTTTTTGCCGCAGGTGAAAACGACAATCCGTGCGCCGCCAGACGATTGGCTGACCTTCTCAGATTGGAATAATTAAAGGGAAGGAAATATCTGTTGCGTAAGGAGAATTCGGCGCGGTAAGGGGCCGGGACACGTTCCGAAAGGTCGAACCATGAAGACGCTCATTGCTGCTGCCCTTGGCCTGGCCCTGCTCGCCCCCGCTGTCGCGCAGGCCGACGATTTCACGCTGACGATCAAGGACCACAAGTTCACCCCGTCCGAGCTCAAGGTCGCGGCGGGCAAGCGCCACACCATCACGGTCGTCAACAACGATGCGACGCCCGAGGAATTCGAGAGCCACGCGCTCAAGATCGAGAAGGTCGTCGTCGGCAACGGCAAGGGCGTCGTGCGCATCGGCCCGCTCAAGGCCGGCAAATATCCGTTCGTCGGCGAATATCACGAGGACACGGCCAAGGGCACGATCATCGCCGAATAACCGGAAATTGGAATAGACTGACATGCTCGGTGCATTGATCATCGTCTTCCGCGAAGTGCTCGAAGCCGGCCTCATCGTCGGCATCGTGCTGGCGGCGACGCAGGGCGTCCTCGGCCGCGGCCGCTGGATCGCCCTCGGCATCGGCGGCGGCCTTGCCGGCGCCGCGATCGTCGCGGGTTTCGCCGGCGTCATCTCGGAAGCGTTCCAGGGCTCCGGGCAGGAGCTGTTCAATGCGGCCGTGCTGGCGATCGCCGTCGTCATGCTGATGTGGCACAACGCCTGGATGGCGCGGCACGGGCGCGAGATCGCGGCCGAGATGCGCTCGATCGGCACCGCGGTGAGCGAAGGCGCAAGGCCGCTGACCGCGCTTGCCGTCGTGGTGGGACTGGCCGTCCTGCGCGAAGGCTCGGAAGTCGTGCTGTTCCTCTACGGCATCGTCGCGTCGGGCACGTCGATGGGCAGCGTCTTCGTCGGCGGCCTGCTCGGCGTTGCCTGCGGCGCGGCGTTCAGCGCGCTCACCTATTTCGGGCTGCTGGCGATCCCGCAGCGCTACATCTTCGCGGTAACGAGTTGGCTGATCGCGCTGCTCGCCGCGGGCATGGCGGCCCAGGCCGTGCAGTTCCTCAACAATGGCGGCGTGCTGACCGTGTTCGACAACACGATGTGGGACACGTCGTCGGTCCTGTCGGAAGGCTCGATCCTCGGGCGGCTGATGCACACATTGATCGGCTACACCGAGCGGCCGACCGCGATGCAGCTCATCGTCTATGTCTGCACGCTGCTGGCGATGTATCTCTTGATGCGGATCGCCCGCGCGCCGCAGCCGGCGCGTCCCGCGACCGTCTAGCGGCGGCCTGCCGCCCCACCCGGCGCGTCAGCGCCGCCCGCCACCCAGCGCGGCGAAGGCGGTCTCGGGTACGCGGTCGATCAGCTTGAGCAGCGCGCGCGCCGGTCCCCGGGGCGAGCGCTTGCCCTGCTCCCAGTTGCGCACGGTCTCGAGCGGCACCTCGATGCTTTCGGCGAAGGCGGCCTGGGTCAGGCCGCAGCGGGCGCGCACC
>JBQCFB010000111.1:0-2341 GCA_051959715.1 Pseudolabrys sp. | reverse complement strand
GCCGGGCACCGACCATGCCGGCATCGCGACGCAGATGGTGGTCGAGCGCCAGTTGATGGAGCGGCAGCAGCCGAGCCGCCGCGAGATGGGGCGCGAGAAATTTCTCGAGCGCGTCTGGGCGTGGAAGGAAGAATCCGGCGGCACGATCATCAACCAGTTGAAGCGCCTCGGCGCCTCCTGCGACTGGTCGCGCGAGCGCTTCACGATGGACGAGGGCCTGTCCAAGGCCGTGCTGAAGGTGTTCGTCGCGCTCTATCGCGAGGGGCTGATCTACAAGGACAAGCGGCTGGTCAATTGGGACCCGAAGCTGCTCACCGCGATCTCCGATCTCGAAGTGATGCCGGTCGAAACGAAAGGCTCGCTCTGGCACCTGCGCTATCCGATCGAGGGCAAGACGTTCAATCCGGAAGACCCGGCGAGCTTCATCGTCGTGGCGACGACACGGCCCGAGACGATGCTCGGCGACACAGCGGTCGCGGTGCATCCCGACGACGAGCGTTACAAGAATGTCGTCGGCAAGAACGTGATCCTGCCACTGGTCGGCCGCAAGATTCCGATCGTCGCCGACGAATACTCCGATCCGGAGAAGGGTTCGGGCGCGGTGAAGATCACGCCGGCGCACGACTTCAACGATTTCGAGGTCGGCAAAAGGCACAATCTGCCGCAGGTCAACGTGTTGACCGTCGAGGCGAAGATCACGTTCGCCGACGAAGCCTTCGCGCAGGCCGGTGCGACGAGCGCCGACTTCGCCGAGACGAGGACGCTGGAAGGCGCTGACCGCTTTGCCGCGCGCAAGGCCATCGTGGCGCGGCTCGAGGCCATGGGCCTCGTCGAAAAGATCGAGCCGCACGGCCATGTCGTACCGCACGGCGACCGCTCGAACGTCGTCATCGAGCCGTTCCTGACCGACCAGTGGTACGTCAACGCGCATGAGCTGGCGAAGCCGGCGATCGCCGCGGTGCGCGGCGGCAAGACCGTATTTGTGCCCAAGAACTGGGAAGCGACCTATTTCAACTGGATGGAGAACATCCAGCCCTGGTGCATCTCTCGCCAGCTTTGGTGGGGACATCAGATCCCGGCCTGGTACGGGCCGGACGGCAAGGTGTTCGTCGCCGAGACGGAAGCCGAGGCGCAGGCGGAAGCCGACAGGCATTACGGCAAGCAGAGCGCGCTCAAGCGCGACGAGGACGTCCTCGACACCTGGTTCTCCTCGGCGCTGTGGCCGTTCTCGACCCTCGGCTGGCCGCAAGAGACGAAGGAGCTCAAGCGCTTCTATCCGACCTCGGCGCTGGTTACCGGCTTCGACATCATCTTCTTCTGGGTCGCGCGCATGATGATGATGGGCATGCATTTCATGCCCGAGGTGCCCTTCAAGGACGTCTACATCCACCGTCTCGTGCGCGACGAGCGCGGGCAGAAGATGTCGAAATCGAAGGGCAACGTCGTCGATCCGCTCGGCATCATCGACGAGTATGGCGCCGACGCGCGGCGCTTCACGCTGATGCGCGCGGTCGCGCCGAGCCACGACATCCGCCTCGGGCCGCAGGACGTCGAGAACAACCGCAACTTCGCAACCAAGCTGTGGAACGCGGCGCGCTTCGTCGAGTTCAATGGCGCGAGCCGCGTCGCGGGCTTCGATCCGAAGGGCGCGAAGGAGGTTCTCAACCGCTGGATCGCGCACGAGACGCAGAAGGCGGCGGCGGAGATCACGGCCGCGATCGGGACTTACGACTTCAGCGGCGCTGCCGGCGCGGCCTATCGCTTCGTCTGGAACGTCTATTGCGACTGGTATGTCGAGCTGTCGAAGCCGCTTTTGACCGGTCCCGACGGCGCCGCCAAGGACGAGACGCGCGCGACCGCCGCCTGGGTGCTCGACGAAATCCTGAAGCTCCTGCACCCGTTCATGCCCTTCGTCACCGAAGAGCTGTGGGCGGTGACGGCCGAGCAGGGGCCCAAGCGCGAGGCGCTGCTGGCGCTCTCCGCGTGGCCGACGCTCGAAGGCCTGACCGACGACAAGGCCGAGGCTGAGATCGGCTGGGTGATCGATCTCATCACCGCGATCCGCTCGATCCGCGCCGAGATGAACCTCACCGCCGTCATCCCGGTGGTGCTCGCCGGCGCGTCGGGCGGGACGCAGGCGCTGGCGCAGCGCTGGTCAGACGTGATCAAGCGGCTGGCGCGCGTGTCGGACATCTCGTCGGCGGCGAGCGCGCCGGCGGGCTCGGTGCAGCTCGTCGTGCGCGGCGAGGTCGCGGCGCTGCCGCTGAAAGGCGTCATCGATCTCGCAGCCGAGCGTGCACGTCTTGCCAAGGAGATGCAGAAGGCCGACGCCGACATCGCG
>JBQCFB010000110.1:0-3138 GCA_051959715.1 Pseudolabrys sp. | reverse complement strand
ACGCGCAGCGCGACGCCTTCGCCCGGCGCGGCAACACGATGCGCATCAACGGCATCGATGCCGAGCTGCTCGATCAGGCGGCGCTGCGCAAGATGCTGCCGTTCCTGAACTTCGACAACGCGCGCTTTCCCGTGCAAGGCGGACTGCTGCAGCGGCGCGGCGGCACGGCTCGGCATGACGCCGTGGTCTGGGGCTACGCGCATGCGGCGAGCGCGCTCGGCGTCGACATCATCCAGAATTGCGAGGTCACCGGCTTCACGCGCGACGCCAACGGCAAGGTGACCGGCGTCGAGACCTCGCGTGGCAATATCGGCGCCGGCAAGGTCGGCATGGCGGTGGCGGGCTCCTCCTCACGCGTCGCGGCGATGGCGGGCCTGCGCCTGCCGATCGAAAGCCATGTGCTGCAGGCCTTCGTCTCCGAAGCGATCAAGCCGCTCTTGCCCAATGTCATGACTTTCGGCGCCGGACATTTCTATGTCAGCCAGTCGGACAAGGGCGGCCTGGTCTTCGGCGGCGACATAGACGGCTATAATTCCTACGCCCAACGCGGCAACCTGCCGGTGGTCGAGGATGTCTGCGAAGGCGGCATGGCGCTGATCCCGATGATCGGCCGCGTGCGGCTCTTACGGCAATGGGGCGGCATCATGGACATGTCGATGGACGGCACGCCGATCATCGACAAGAGCCCGGTCGACGGCCTCTACCTCAATGCCGGCTGGTGCTATGGCGGCTTCAAGGCGACGCCGGGCTCGGGCTTCGTCTTCGCTCATCTTCTAGCACGCGATCAATCGCACAAGGAGGCTGCCCGCTTCCGCCTCGACCGCTTCCAGCGCGGCGCCATGATCGACGAGAAGGGCCAGGGCGCCCAACCGAACCTGCACTGAGGCCGCCAGAAGATCATGCGTATTACCTGTCCCTTCTGCGGCGAACGCGAACTCGGCGAGTTCACCTATCTTGGCGACGCCAAGCCGCAGCGCCCCGCGGCCGATGCCGGCGAGGACGCAGTCTACGATTACGTTTATCTGCGCGACAACATCGCCGGCGTGATGAGCGAGCACTGGTATCACGGCGGCGGCTGCCGGGCCTGGCTGAAGGTCACGCGCAACACGCTGACGCATGAGATTTCGGCGGTTGAGGCGGCTGCAGGCGCAGGCGCGGCCAAGGTTGGTGCGTGATGGCCGTCGATCAGGCAAACCGTCTCACATCCGGCGGCCTCATCGACCGCTCGACCGCGCTCAGCTTCCGTTTCGACGGCAAGGCGTTTTTGGGCTTCAAGGGCGACACGCTGGCTTCCGCGCTGGTCGCGAACGGCGTCAAGCTCGTCGGCCGCTCGTTCAAATATCACCGCCCGCGCGGCATCCTGACAGCAGGCTCGGAAGAGCCCAACGCGCTGGTCGAATTGCGCAGCGGCGCGAGGCGCGAGGCGAACACAAAGGCGACGACCGCCGAGCTCTATGAAGGCCTCGAAGCCGCCAGCCAGAATCGCTGGCCGTCGCTCAATTTCGACGTGATGTCGGTCAACCACTTGTTCGCGCCGATCTTCGTCGCCGGCTTCTACTACAAAACCTTCATGTGGCCGGCGAAGTTCTGGGAAGCGATCTACGAGCCGGCGATTCGCCGCGCCGCCGGCCTCGGTCGCGCCTCTGGCGTTTCCGACCCCGACCACTACGACAAGGCCTGGGCGCATTGCGACGTGGTGATCGCGGGTTCCGGGCCGGCCGGTCTGGCCGCGGCCCTTGCGGCGGGACGCAGCGGTGCGCGCGTCATCCTGTGCGAAGAGGATTTCGTCCTTGGCGGGCGGCTGCTCGCCGATGGCGGCACGAGCGACGGATTGCCCGCCGCCGACTGGGTCGCGCGCGCGGTTGCCGAACTGACTGCGATGCCGGATGTGCGCCTCATGACGCGCACGACTTTGTTCGGCGTCTATGACGGCGGCACCTATGGCGCGATCGAGCGCGTCAACGACCATCTGCCGGTGCCCCCGGAGCATCAGGTGCGGCAGCGTCTGTGGCGCATCGTGGCTAAGCGCTGCGTGGTCGCGGCCGGCGCGATCGAACGTCCCATCGTCTTTGCAGGCAACGACACGCCCGGCGTGATGATGGCATCCGCCATGCGCAGCTACATCAGCCGCTACGCCGCCACACCGGCGAGACGCTTCGCGCTCTTCACCAACAACGAGGATGGCTGGCGCACGGCCGAAACGGCGATCGCGGCAGGGCTGCAGGTGGCGGCGGTCATCGATGCGCGGCAAGACGTTTCGCCGGCGCATCGCTCGCTGGCCAGCAAGGGCGGTTTCCCTGTGCTGCACGGCTCGGTCTCCGCTGTCGACGGCGGCAAAACCGGCGTGCGCAAGATTTCCGTGTCGCTGACCGGCGGCGCCCGCGCCGAGGTCGAGGCCGACGGGCTTGCCGTCTCCGGCGGCTGGAACCCGGCGGTCGGCCTCACCTCCTACCATCGCGGGCGGCCGAAATGGCGCGACGACATCGCCGCCTTCGTTCCGGACGGCGCACCGCCCGGCATGGTCGCGGCGGGCGCTGCCAACGGCGCCTTCGGTCTCGGCGCCTGCCTGCGCGAAGGATTTGAGGTCGGCGCTGCCGCCGCACGCGATGCCGGTCGCAGCGGTAATATCGGATCGATGCCGGTTGCCGACGACGAGGCCTTTTCGATCTCCCCGCTCTGGCATATCGCCGGCAAGGGCAAGGCCTTCGTCGACCAGCAGCATGACGTCACCGCTTCCGATGTCGAGCTGGCGCAGCGCGAGGGTTTTCAATCGGTCGAACACCTGAAGCGCTATACGACGCTCGGCATGGCGACCGATCAGGGCAAGACCTCGAATGTCGCCGGCCTCGCCATCATGGCCGCCGTCACCGGCAAGTCGATCCCGGAGACGGGCACGACGATCTTCCGGCCGCCTTATGTGCCGGTCGCCATCGGCGCCTTCGCCGGCCATCACCGCGACGAGAATTTCCACGCGACGCGGCTGACGCCGTCGCATCATTGGGCGGCCGAACAGGGTGCCGTCTTCGTCGATACCGGGCTTTGGAAGCGCGCGCAGTGGTATCCGCGCCCCGGCGAGAAGGACTGGCTGGAATCGGTGACGCGCGAGGTCAAGGCGGTGCGCAGCGGCGTCGGCTTCTG
>JBQCFB010000109.1:0-2815 GCA_051959715.1 Pseudolabrys sp. | reverse complement strand
CTTGACCTGTAGCGTCCGCTTGATGCCGAGACGGCTGATCTGGTGCGCCGACTGGCCGGTGATGTTGCGGCCGCGGAAATAGACTTCGCCGGAGGTTGGTTGGAGCAGGCCCGAGACCAGGTTGAAGAACGTGGTCTTGCCGGCCCCGTTGGGCCCGATGATGGCGTGAAGCTGCCCACCCGGCAGAGACAGCGACAGATTGTCGACGGCGGTCAGGCCGCCGAAGCGCTTCGTCAGGCCGCGGGTCTCAAGCGTTGGCGCGGTCATGGTGCCACCGTCTGAGATTGCTGCGGCGGTGCCGGCGCCGCATCGCGCTTGTCGAGGCGATCGAGCAGGTCCCGCCACAGTCCGACGATGCCGTTGGGCGCAAGGATCACGACCAGGATCGCGACCACGCCGACGATCAGCGAATGGTGCTCCCAATGCGTGGAGACAACCTCGCGTATGATGATGAACACGGTCGTGCCGATGATCGGACCGAACAGCGTGCCGGCGCCGCCGACGATGGCCCAGACCACGCCTTCGCCGGACACCTGGTAGAACATGTAGGTGGCCGAGGCGTATCGCCCGAAGAAGGCGAACAGCGCGCCCGCCACTCCGGCGAGGAAACCGGCCATCACGAACGCGGTGAGCCGCACCAGATAGACGTTGATGCCGATCAGCGAGGCCCGGACGTCGTTGTCGCGGATCGCCAGGAATGCCTTGCCGAGCGGGCTGCGGATCACGCGCTGCATCAGGTAGAAGCACAGCGCGACCGTCACGAGAATAAAGAAGTACTGAAAGGTCGCGTCGGTGAAGCTGTAGACGTGGCCGCCGATCGTGAAGGTCGGCGGCATGCTGAAGTTGATGCCGTCGTCGCCGCCGGTGAGCGGCTTCAGACGCACGGCGAGGAAATAGAAGATCAGCGAGAACACGACGGTGATGATGGCGAAGTAGTGCCACGTCAGCCGCACGGCAAAGATGCCCGAGACGAGAGCCATGGCCATCGCCGCGACGATACCGAGCGCGAAGACCGGCCAGAATCCAAGATGCAGCAGGTCGATGCCGATGCCGACACCGTACATGCCGAAGCCGAAATACAACGCCTGACCGAACGACAAGAGGCCGACATAACCGAGCAGCAGATTGACGCTCGCCGCGAACAGCGACCAGATCAGAATTTCCGTGATGATGCTGACCCAGAAGGGGCTGACGACGGCCGGCACGGACCACGGCACGGACAGCATGAACGCCGCGAACAGGACGAACATTGCGCGCTCGATTGTCGCTCGCCTGCTCATCGCACGTGCCCCCTGAACAGGCCTTGCGGGCGCAGCAGCAGCACCGCGCTCATCAGGACGAGCGAGGCGATGCGCGCGACGGTCGGGTCGGCGACGCTCTGGATCACCCCTTCGAAGAAGGAGAGAAGGACGGCCGCGGCCGCGGTGCCGGGCAGATTGCCGAGGCCGCCGATGATGACCGCCATGAAGCAGAACGGCAGGATGTCGACGCCGCCGCGGAAATCCACCGTGGCGATCGGCGCGGCGACCGCGCCGCCGAAGGCGGCGAGCGCAAAGCCGATGCCGAAGGTCAGGATGTAGACGCGCTGCGCCGGAATGCCCATCGCGATGGCAGTATCGCGGTCATGCCGCACGGCGCGCATCCACGTGCCGATCTTGGTGTGTTGCAGGAACAGGAAGAAGCCGACCAGCGCGGCCATCGACACCAGCGCGGCGAAGATGCGGTAGACGTCGTAGTCGATGCCGAAGATCGGGATAGTGGCGCTGATCGGCGGCAGGATGCGGCGCGGTGTCGGCCCGAACACGATGCGGACGCTCTCCTGAAGGATCAATGAGAGGCCGAACGTCGCCACTATGGTCAGCGCAGCCGCGCCGCGCACCGGCTGGATGACGATGCGCTGGATGATGGCGCCGAGCAGGAAGCCGATCAGCGGCGCGACCACGAAGCCGATCCAGAAATTGCCGGTCGCCTCGAGCGTGAACCACGCGACGACCGTCCCGACCATGAAGAAGTCGCCGTGCGCGATGTTGATCACGTCGAGCAGGCCGAAGATGACCGACAGGCCGAGAGCAATGAGGGCGATGATCAATCCCCAGATCAGCCCGTTCAATGCGAGCAGCAGCAGCGTGTCAGTCATGGTGGCCACGATCGATTTGCGGCGGAATGCGACCGCAGATTTGGCCGGGGCGGGCGGCTGCCACGCAAGCGCTGATCCCGTAAACTTTCATGACGGCCCCGCGGCATAAGCGCTCACCACTTCAGCGGGGATCATGTGCCGGTCGATATTGAGCTCTTCCGGCGTCAGGCCGAGCGCGAGGCCGACCAGCTGGGGGAGATGGAGGACCGGCATGTCGAGGTTCTGTTCGAGGTCGTCTTCAATCTCCCGTTGAAATCCGTCGAGCACGGTGTGGCAGAGCGGGCACGGCGTGACCATGGTCTGCGCGCCCCCGGTCTTTGCCGCGAGGATGTGCTGGCCGGTGAGCTTGATCGCCACCCGTTCGTCCGCGGCGGCGGTGTGGAAGCCGCAACACTCGGTGCGTCCCGAATACTCGATGGGACGGCAGCCGAGAATCTGCGCGATCGTCTCGAGCGCGGTGTTGTTGCGCGAGTCGACGAAGCCGTAGCGGCCCGGTGGCCGGGTGATGTGGCAGCCGTAAAAGGCGGCGACCGAAAGTCCCGTCAGCGGGTTCGTGACCAGCCGGCGGAGACGCTGCTCGCCAATCTCTTCGTGCAGCACCCATAGGAAATGGCTGATCCTGGTGCGGCCGCTGTAATGGAGACCTTCTTCGGCGAGGCGCGCGTTGACGCTCTCCGC
>JBQCFB010000108.1:0-24291 GCA_051959715.1 Pseudolabrys sp. | reverse complement strand
GTGCCGGTAGAGCGCGGCGTGTTTGGATTCGCGCGCATAGTCGAGTTCCTCGCGCAGGCGCGCGGCGATCTCGACGCCGATCTCGGACGTATCGATCGCCGGATCGAAGCGCTTGCGCAGCGACAGCAATAACTGAAGCTGATTGAGGTCGGCTTCGACCGCCGACTGCATGTCCGGATACTGAAGCTTGCAGGCGAGCGCCGCGCCGTTGAGCGCCACCGCGCGATGCACCTGCCCGAGCGAGGCGGCGGCTGCCGGGTGATGCTCGAAGCTTGAAAACTTAGCCTGCCAATCGGATCCGAGTTCGGCGCTCATGCGACGTTTGACGAAGGCCCAACCCATCGGCGGCGCCTGGCTCTGCAGCTTCATCAGCTCGGAGGCGTATTCCGGCGGCACTGCGTCGGGGATGGTGGCGAGAAGCTGCGCCACCTTCATGATCGGGCCTTTAAGGCCCCCCAGCGCAGACGCGAGCGCGATGGCGTTGCCCTCGCGGCCGCCCTGTGCGCCGACGAGGCGCTGCCCGGCAATCCGCGCGGCGACGCCGCCGACGCGCGTGCCGACCTTGGCGTAGCGGGCGGCGCGGGCGGAGAAGCGGTTGCGTTCGGAGTCGTCTGAAGGAGGCATGGGCGACATCTAGGCGTGCGCGCGGCCCAATTTACGGCGCCGCGCGCCGAGCGACTATGACAGCGCCTCCAGTTCGCCGATCAGGCCGGCCACGACGCTGAGGCCCCCGTCCCAGAACTTCGGATCGCGGGCATCGAGGCCGAAGGGCGCGAGCAGCTCGGAGTGATGCTTGGTGCCACCGGCGGCGAGCATTTCCAGATAACGCTCGGCAAAGCCCGAGGCCGACTTCTCATAGACCGCATAGAGCGAGTTCACGAGGCAGTCGCCGAACGCGTAGGCATAGACGTAGAACGGCGAATGGACGAAGTGCGGGATGTAGCACCAGAAGGTCTCATAGCCCGGCTTGAACTCGATCGCCGGCCCCAGGCTCTCCGCCTGCACCGACATCCACAATTCGCAGATCTTGTCGGCGGTCAGCTCACCGTTGCGGCGCTCGAGATGAACCTTGCGCTCGAACGAATAGAACGCGATCTGCCGCACCACGGTGTTGAGCATGTCCTCGACCTTGGCGGCGAGCATGGCCTTGCGCTGCTTGGCGTCCTTGGTCTCTGCCAGCAATTTGCGGAAGGTCAGCATCTCGCCGAACACGCTCGCGGTCTCCGCAAGCGTCAAAGGCGTCGGCGCCATCAGCGGGCCATTGGGCGCGGCGAGCACCTGATGCACGCCATGGCCCAGTTCGTGCGCCAGCGTCATGACGTCGCGCGGCTTGCCCATGTAATTGAGCAGCACGTAAGGATGCGCCGACGGCACGGTCGGATGCGCGAAGGCGCCGGGCTGCTTGCCCGGCCGCGCCGGCGCATCGATCCATTTCTTCTCGAAGAAGCGGTCGGCCACCTCCGCCATTTTCGGCGAGAACGCGCCATAGGCGGTGAGCACGGTCGAGCGCGCGTCGCGCCATGAGATCGTGCGCTGCGGCACCTTCGGCAGCGGCGCGTTGCGGTCCCAGTGCGGCAGGGTCTTCTTGCCGAACCATTTCGCCTTCAGCGCATAATAGCGGTGCGACAATTTTGGATAGGCCGCGCGCACGGCCGCGACCAGCGCCTCGACGACTTCGGGCTCGACACGGTTCGACAGATGCCTCGCGTCGGCGACGTCCTTGAAGCCGCGCCAGCGGTCGGCGATCTCCTTGTCCTTGGCGAGTGTGTTCGTGATCAGCGCGAACGGGCGCAGATTGGCCTTGAAGGTCTTCGCCAGCGCCTCGGCCGCGGCCTTTCGCTTCTTGCCGTCGACGTCCTGAAGGAAGTTGAGCGTCGGCTCGATCGGCAATTCCTTGCTGCCGATCTTGAAGCGCAGCCCCGCAATGGTCTCGTCGAAGCTCCTGTTCCAGGCGGAGTAGCCGGTCGTCGCCTTCTCGTGGAAGAGCTGCTCGACGCGATCCTCGAGCTGGTACGGCCTCTCCTTGCGCACGTCCTCGAGCCAGGGCCGATAATGGCCGAGCGCGGGATCCGCCATTGCCGCCTCGAGCACGGCGTCGTCGATGCGGTTCAATTCCAGCGAGAAGAACAGGAGATGGATGGAGGCGTTGGTGATGCGCTCCTGCACGTCGCCGTAGAACTTGGCGCGCGCCGGATCGCTGTTGTCGCCAGCGTAAAGCAGCGAGGCGTAGGAGTAGAGCCGGCCGAGAAGATCGTCGATCGCTTCGTAGCGCTTCACCGCCTCGACGAGCTTCGCCCCGCCCTGCCCGGCCAGCGTGGCAAGCTTGCCCTTGAAGTCGCTCTCGAAGGCGACGCAGTCGGCGTCGCCCCGCTCCAGGTCGCGCCTGAGCGCCGGGTCGTCCATGCCGCGGTAGAGGTCGTTCAGGTTCCATTCGGGCAGAGCGCCCAGCTTGGGATCGATCTTCGGAGCAGCTTTCGGCTTCGGTTTGGCGGCAGAACGGGCGGGCATGAAGGATTCCGTGGGCTGGCAAAGAGAAATCGGGCGCGGAGCCTCAATATCGGGCGCGCCGGGCGCACGTTCAACCGGTAACGCGCCGTTAAGCCTGCGGGGCCAAAGTGCGCCAAATCGGTACAGGTCGCGTCCTGTCAGTCCCGGAGTGCTCGATGCCCGACGTCATCCTCATCGCCGACGACGATCCGGTCCAGCGCCGACTCGTCGAATCGATGGTCCAGCGTTTCGGCTATGAGGCCATCACGGTGGACGGCGGCGACGCCGCCGTGCGCGCCGTCACCGGCGAAGTCGGCAAGCGCATCGACTGCCTCATCCTTGACCTCGTCATGCCCGATCTCGACGGCCTCGGCGTCCTCGGACGCCTTCGTGAAGCCGGCGCCGATGTTCCAGTCATCGTGCAGACCGCGCATGGCGGCATCGACAACGTCGTCTCGGCGATGCGCGCCGGCGCCACCGACTTCGTGGTCAAGCCGGCGAGCCCCGAACGTCTCCAGGTCTCCCTCGCCAACGCCCTGGCGACGCGCCGTCTCGCCGGCGAATTGCAGCGCCTCAAGAAGCGCCAGGACGGCACCTTCGCCATCGCCGACATCGTCACGCATTCCCCGGCCATGGGCCCGGTGCTGCGCGCGGCCGAGAAAGCCGCCGCTTCCGCCATTCCCGTTCTGATCGAGGGTGAATCGGGTACCGGCAAGGAATTGCTGGCGCGCGCCATTCACGGGTCCGGCGCGCGGCGGGCCAAACCCTTCGTCGCCGTCAACTGCGGCGCGCTGCCGGAGAACCTCGTCGAATCGATCCTGTTCGGCCACGAGAAGGGCGCCTTCACCGGCGCCACCGAGAAGCACGCCGGCAAGTTCGTCGAAGCCGACGGCGGCACGCTGTTCCTCGACGAGGTCGCCGAACTGCCGCTGCCGGCGCAGGTGAAGCTGCTGCGCGCGTTGCAGGAGGGCGAGGTCGAGCCGGTCGGCGGGCGCAAGCCGGTCAAGGTCGACGTGCGCATCGTCTCGGCGACGCACCGCGATCTGATCGCCGACGTCAAGGCCGGCCGCTTCCGCGAGGACCTGTTCTATCGCCTCCACGTCTTTCCCGTGACGGTGCCGCCGCTGCGCCGCCGCCCTGAGGACATCGCGCCGCTGACGCGGCATTTCCTCGCGCGCTTTGCGGCCGAGGAAGGCAAGCGCGTGCGCGCCGTCTCGGCGGAGGCGATGGGCCTGCTGTCGGGTTTCCGCTGGCCGGGCAATGTGCGCCAACTCGAGAACGCCGTCTTCCGCGCCGTCGTACTGGCCGAAGGCGAGGAGATCGGCCTCGACGAATTCCCGCAGGTCGCGGCGCTCACGGATGCCGACGCGGCACCGACGCAGCCCACCCTCTTGCCGCAGCCGGTCATGCTTGGCGAATGGCCGGGCGAGTCCCGCAGCGCAGCGCCCGCGACCCTGCACCTCACCGATCCGGCCGGCCATGTGCGGCCGCTCGAGGAGATCGAGCGCGAGGCGATCCGCTTCGCCATCGCCCATCACGACGGCCAGATGTCGGAAGTGGCCCGCCGGCTCAAGATCGGGCGCTCGACCCTTTACCGGAAGCTCGAAAGCCTCGGCCTGGACGACGGCGCGCCGGTCGACGAGGTCGCCTGAGCGCACCGCCGCGCCGTTAAGGTGAACGCCTAAAGTTTTATCGATTCAAATCTTAATCACGCGCCGCGCCGTTAGCTTTGATGCCAATTAAACGGCGGCTACGGGCGAAATTGATACATTGACGCACGCGACGGGCGCATAATGTGAGCGCCCCTGAGCAAGCCTTGCGGTTAACGCGCCGCGGCACATTTTACAGTTCGTCGTGTGGTGGAGTTGAAAGTTATGCGTGCGACCCGGTTCGACCATTTGCTGGCCGGCACCATCCTCGCTGCGGCCGTCGCCGTTCCAACCTTCGTCGCGGCCGCGCCGCGCGTCGAGACCGTGTATCCCGAGCCGCCGTCGCTGAACGGCCGGGTCATCCGTCATCACGAACCGGCGCAGGAGCCGCCGGCCCCGCGCGCGCAGGCGCTGCCGCCGCAGCGGGAGGCCACACCCGTGCCGCCGCCGGCACCGCAGCCGGCCGCGGTCCGTCCCGAGCCGGCTCCCGCCACTGCCCCCGAACCGGTGCGCGGCGCCGATGCCAAGAGCGGCATCGACCTGTCGGGCGCGCTCGACCGCATGTTCTCGGCCAGCGACGCGCAGATCACGCCGAAGCTGAAAGAGATCGTCACGTCCAAGCAGTTCGACAAGCGCGTCGAACGCCCGGCCGACCGCCGCGCCATCGAGACCTTCTACGCCGCCCGCGGCTACGCGCCGCTCTGGGTTCGCGATGGCCGCCTCACTGTGCAGGCCAAGGCCGTGATCGTCCGGCTCAAGGGCGCGGCCGATGACGGCCTCGACGCCGCCGATTATCCCCTTCCCGAATTCGGCACGATCAACGGTGCCGACGCGCTCGCCGCCGGCGATATCAAGCTGACCGAGTCCATGCTCACCTATGCGCGGCATCTCGCTGTCGGCCGTATCGCGCCGACGCGTGTCTCGGCCGAGGTCGAGTACGGCGACCACACGCCCGATCCGGATGATGTCCTCAAGAAGCTCGCCAGCGCCTCCGACGCCGGCGCCGCGATCGAGAGCTACAATCCGCCCAGCCAGAACTTCCGCGCCCTCAAGGCCAAGCTCGCCGAAGCGCGAAACGCCAGCACCTCGGTCGACCCCGGTCCGGCGCGCATCGCCGACGGTCCGGCGATCAAGTTCGGCATGAAGGACGCGCGCGTGCCGCTGCTGCGCGAGCGGCTCGGCGTGCACGGCAAGCCGAACGACATCGTCTACGACAAGAACCTCTACAATGCAGTGCGCTCGGTGCAATTCCGGAAGGGCATGAAGCCGTCCGGCATCGTCGACGCGCATACGATCGCCGCGATCAACGGGCCGAAGCCCGGCGATCTCGTCGCCCGCATCCGCGCCAACATGGAGCGTCTGCGGTGGTTGCCGCGCGACCTCGGGCGCACATACGTAATGGTCAACATCCCGGACTACACGCTCAAGGTCGTCCAGGACGGCCGGCAGGTGTGGACGACCAAGATCGTCTCCGGCAAGCCGCAGACCCCGACGCCGCTCGTCTCGGCGCCGATGCAGCACATCATCGTCAATCCGTCCTGGTACGTGCCGCAGTCGATCATCCAGAACGAGCTGCTGCCGCTCTACGCCAGCGACCCGCAGATCTTCGACCGCATGGGCCTCGAGGTGAAGCAGGGCCCGGACGGCCACATCAACGTCGTGCAGCCGCCGGGCGCCGCCAACGCGCTCGGCCGCATCAAGTTCGCGTTCCCGAACAAGTTCCAGGTGTACCTGCACGACACGCCGGAGAAGAAGCTGTTCTCCTACGACAAGCGCGCGTTCAGCCATGGCTGCATGCGCGTGCAGGACCCGACCAAGTTCGGCGAGGTGATGCTGTCGCTGGCGATGGCCGGCCCGACGCCGAACGAGAAGCAGCTCGACCGCATGTTCGGCCAGGACGAGAAGACCTACAATCTCCAAAAGCAGCCGATGGTGCACCTGACCTATCAGACGGTGTTCGTCGACGAGGCGGGGAAGCTGCACGTGGACGAGGACCTCTACGGCTTCGACGCGCGCATCCATTCGATCCTGCATAGCGACGAACGCCGCGTCGCCGACGTTGCGCCGCCGCAGGACCCGAAACGCGACCTGTCGACCGACAAGGCGAACCAGGAAATCCTGCGCCGCGTCGAGCGCCGCGAGGCACAGAACCCGTTCGCGTTCTTCGACAAGCTGTTCAGGTAAGAACGCGCATCACAGCGCACGTCGCTGTTCGATGCGCCCTCTCCCCTTGTGGGAGAGGGCATTGAGAGACTCTCCGCGTTCGATGATGGGTGAGGGGGAAACCCCCTCACCCATTCTTTCTAATCGCACTGCTGCGGCTGCCCTCTCCCACGAGGGGAGAGGGCACGTGCGGCCCCGCATCCCTCAGGGTCAGCATCTTGGAACTATAGTTCCCTGCGGAAATGCCACACCGGCAACCCGCTCACCGCGCAATTGAAAAACATCACGCGCGCGGTGCGATGAGGCCGAAGTTCCGTGTCCTCGCCGCAGCCGTGCCGCCGGCCCGGCCATTTTCCGCCACGCTTCCACGGTAAAAAGCCGCACTCACGGGGAAATGACGGGCCCGTCAAGGTCTCGTTAACCGATCCCGACAACACTCGAAAACGCTGTCGCGGCGGCGCTCCTGCGCTTGCGACACGCGGTGGGGCGTCGATTTGTACGGGCTTTGCACGTGTCTTTGAGTTTGGCGCGACAGATGTTCCTGTCGAGCACGGTCGCGCGCACCGGCGCCAGCCTCACGCTCGCCGCCGCGATCCTTCTCGGCGCGAATGCCTCGCTGCAGAATGCCGTCGCCGAGGGCGACACGCGCGCGCTGACGTTCCATCACCTGCACACCGGCGAAGACATCACCATCACCTTCAAGCGCAACGGCCGTTACGACGACGCGGCGCTGAAGAAGCTCGACTGGTTCATGCGCGACTGGCGCAAGGAGCAGTCGACCAGCATGGACCCGCACCTGTTCGATCTCCTGTGGGAGGTCTATCGCGAAGTCGGCGCGACGGCGCCGATCGACGTCGTGTGCGGCTATCGCTCGCCTTCGACCAACGCGATGCTGCGCGGCCGCTCGTCGGCGTCCGGCGTCGCCGAACTGAGCGAGCACACGCTCGGCCACGCAATGGATTTCTATATTCCGGGCGTGCCTCTGGCGAAACTCCGCGAGATCGGGCTGCGGCTGCAACGCGGCGGCGTCGGTTTCTATCCGTCGTCCGGCTCGCCTTTCGTGCATATGGACACCGGCAATATCCGCCATTGGCCGCGCATGACCTACGCGCAGCTCTCGAAGGTCTTCCCCGACGGCCGCACCGTGCACGTCTCGTCGGAAGGCCGGCCGCTGCCGGGCTTTGCGCTGGCGCTCGCCGATGTCGAGAACCGCGGCCAGTCGCCCAACAAATTGTCGCTCGAGCAGGCGCTGGCGCATGGCGCCATCAGCGAGCGTCAGGAGCAGACGGCAGAAGCGGTCGCTCTCAAGCAGAAGCGCATGCTGGTGGCGAAGATCTACGGCGGCAAGGACGTCGAGGACACGGCTGACGACGCGGAAGCGTCGGCGGCGACGGCAACGCCCCGCAGCGGCCGCATGACGGTCGCGAGCGTGCAGGGAGCGAAGCCGGTCGAGACGCAGCGCATCGTGCCGCTGCCGGCGGCGCGGCCGCAGGCGGCCATCACGGTCGCCGCGGCGAAGGCGGCGCCGAAGCCGGCCGCCGCCACCTACGCAATGGCCTCGATCGGCCCGAACATGTTCGATTCACGTGGGCTGTGGCAGCAGGCGCCCGACGGGCTCGCGGCGCTGGCCAAGGCTGAGCACCAGGCGAAGCCGATTGAGATCGCCTCGGCCGACGGCGCGGTCACCGGATCGACCGGCCTTGCCGCCATGGCTTATGCGCCGGAGACCGCCTCCGTCCCTGCCCCACGCGCCAGAGCGATGGGCGCCGGCGTGACGAAGGCCGTGGCTGCGGAAGCCGCGCCCGAAGCCCGCCGGTTCGCCGCCACGCCCAACACGACCGTCGTCGCCAAGGCGGGCCAGGGCGCCTTCACCGCCATGACCAGCGGCGCGCAGCGGCTCGACAGCCCGTGGCTGCGGGCGGCAATGCTGACGCCCAGCGTCAGCCATGCGATGACGACCAGCCGTTTCGGCGCGGTCGATCCGCGCGGCTTTGAGGAACTGCTGCACAAGCCGGCGCAGGCCGTGGCGATGGCCTTCTCCGCCGATCCCCAGTCCGGCATGCGCACCGAGCGCTTCACCGGCAACGCCGTGACCTTCCTCGCCACCGCGACCTTCGTCCGCGCCCGCACCGCGTCGCTGGACTGAACGCACACACGCAATAGAGCAAAGCATCGCGCTCTCACCGTTCGTTTCCGCGGACGCGGGAACCCAGGCTTTGTCGTGCCAGCATGGCCCAGCGGGGTCCCCGCTTTCGCGGGGACGAACGGAGAATGGGCCGCTATCCTGCTACCTGCGACTCGGCTCTGACGCGAGACGACGATGATCGAAACCTTCCTGCTGGTGCTCGCCGCGCTGTTTCCGATCGTCAACCCGCTCGGCACCGCCCTGGTCTTCCTGAGCATGACCAGCCGCGCCACTCACGCCGAGCGGCGGTCGCTGGCGCGCCGCATCGGCATCAACTCGTTCTGCGTCATGGCCGGCGCCTTCCTGCTCGGCGCCCTGGTGCTGAAGTTCTACGGCATCTCGATCCCGGTCCTGCGCGTCGCCGGCGGGCTGATCGTCGCCGTCGCCGGCTGGAAGCTGCTGAACGAAGGCAACCCCAAGGACGAGGACGCCGCGCAGGCAAAAGGCAAGATCGAGTATTCGGGGCTCGCCTTCTATCCGCTGACGCTGCCGCTCACGACCGGCCCCGGCACCATCAGCGTGCTGATCAGTCTCGGCTTCTCGCGCGGCGTCTCGATCGACTTCTCGCGCGAGGCGCAGTTCGTCGTCGCCGGGCTGGCCGCGACGATCGTCATGGCGATCGGCATCTATGTGTGCTTCGCCTTCTCCGACCGCATCGAGAAGCTGCTCGGCCGCGCCGGCACCGACATTGCGGTTCGCCTGTCGGCCTTCATCCTGTTCTGCCTCGGCACGCAGATCCTGTGGAGCGGCGCGAGCGAACTTCTGAAGTCGGTGATGGCGCCGGCGGCCGGCTAGGGATTACTGCAGCATCCCGAGCGCGTGCATGTAGGTCTCGAGCACGGCTTCCTGCTCGCGGCGCTCATCGGTGTCGAGCTTGCGCAGGCGCACGATGGTGCGCAGCGCCTTGACGTCGAAGCCGTTGCCCTTGGCCTCGGCATAGACGTCACGGATGTCGTCGGAGGTCGCCTTCTTCTCCTCCTCGAGGCGCTCGATGCGCTCGATGACGGCCTTGAGCTGGTCGCGCGCGAAGGCGGTCGTGGCCTTCTCCGCCGCGCCTTCGTCTTCGAACTTCTCGGCTGCGGAACTGGCCATCGGTCTCTCCTTCCACTCACGGGCGCACACGACGCCGCGCGCCGTCGCTTTCAGGAAGGAGCATTCGGATTTGCGCGCCGCGGGGTCAAGGCAAGCGGACGGTCATCCACGCTGTTCACAGAGCCGGCAGAAAGGCCTTGCCGGCCTCCGCCGACGCCGCCGCGGAACGTTCAGGTCAGTACGGCATCAAATCCGTCGGGTAAGGTGTATGCGACATGACCCATACCGGCGAAAAAACGGCGTTTGTCTTCAGCGGCGGCGGAAGCCTGGGCGCGATCCAGGTCGGGATGCTGCGGGCCCTGCTGGCCGCCGGGGTCGTGCCGGATTTCGTGGTCGGCGCGTCGGTCGGCGCCATCAATGCGAGCTACTTCGCGTGCGCGCCGACAAGCGAGGGTGTCGCAGCGCTTGCGCGCATCTGGCTCGGCCTGCGCCGCGCCGACATTTTCCCCTTCACTTTCGCTAACGCAATCGGCCTGTTCAGGCATCCCGGCAATCTGGTCGATTCGGCCGGGCTCCGCCGCGTGATCGAGGCGCACCTACCCTGCGCGCTGATCGAGGAAGCGCACGTTCCGCTGCACATCATGGCGACGAACCTGCAAGGCCTGCCGGTGCGCCTGTCGGCGGGCCCGGCGGTCGAGGCGATCCTGGCGAGTACGGCCATCCCCGGCATCTTTCCGCCGGTCACCATTGGCGGCGACCCGCTGATCGACGGCGCGGTCGCGGCGAATACGCCGATGCGGCTCGCGATGGAGCTCGGCGCGACGCGCATCATCGTGCTGCCGACCGGCTATGCCTGCGCACTGAGGGAGCCGCCGCGGAGCGCCATCGGCAAGGCGCTGCATGCCGTCACGTTGATGATCGCCTGGCAGCTCATGCACGAACTGGAGCGCGTTCCCGAGAAATGCCGGGTGCACCTCGTGCCGACACTGTGTCCACTTGCCGTTTCGCCCTTCGACTTCTCGTCATCCGGCGAACTCATCGCCCGCGCGGAAAAAACGTCGCGAAAATGGATCGAAGATGGCGGCCTAACGCGGCCAGCGCAGCCCGAGGAACTGTCACCGCACCGCCACTGACGGCGGCGGGCCCGCCTAATGCTGCGGCTTGGCCTTCTCGAAGGCGGCCTTCTGCTGCGGCGAGGCCTTCTTCTGGTGCTTCGCCCGCCACTCGTCATAGGGCATGCCGTAGACGACCTCGCGGCTCTCGTCCTTGCTCATGGGCAGGCCCTTGGCGTCGGCGGCGTCCTTCATCCAGTTGGACAGGCAGTTGCGGCAGAAGCCGGCCAGATTCATGAGGTCGATGTTCTGCACGTCAGTGCGCGCGCGCAGGTGCTCGACCAGGCGGCGGTAGACGGCTGCCTCGAGCTCGGTGCGGGTCTTGTCGTCGACTTTATCCATCGCGGTCTCCGGCGGTTGCCGGAGAAGATAATTGCCCGCCCGCCATCTTGCCATAGGCCGGAAAAATGGGCCGTATCCGGTCCCATGCAGACCCCGCGCGCCTTCCTCGATTCGCTGTTCGAGACCGCTGTCGCCGCCGCGCATCCGGCCGCGTTCCTGCCGCGTCTCTTGCCCGCAGCGCCGAAGGGCCGTGTCGTGCTGCTCGCCGCCGGCAAGGCCGCGGGCTCCATGGCCGAGGTCGCCGAGAAGGTCTATCTCGACGCGCGCGGCCTGTCGGCCGACAGGCTCTCCGGCATCGCGGTCGCGCGTCACGGCTACGGCCGGCCGACCCGTGTCGTCGAGATGGTCGAGGCGGGTCATCCGATCCCCGACGCCGCCGGCCTCGCCGCGGCGGAGCGCGCGCTCGTGCTCGCCGATCATGCGGGTAGCGACGACCTCGTGCTGGTGCTGATGTCGGGCGGCGCCTCGGCGAACTGGATCGCGCCGGCCGCGGGCATCACGTTCGCCGACAAGCAGGCGGTGACGCGCGCGCTACTGAAATGCGGCGCGCATATCGGCGAGATCAACGCCGTGCGCAAGCACCTCTCGCGCATCAAGGCCGGCCGGCTGGCGCGCCACGCCTTTCCGGCAAAGCTCGTGACCATCGCCATCTCCGACGTACCGGGCGACGATCCCGCTGTGATCGGGTCCGGACCGACCGTGCCCGATCCATCGACGCTCGAGCAGGCGCGCGCGATCGTCGCGAAGTACAAACTCGACGTGCCGGAGGCGATCACGCGCGCGCTCGCCGATCCGGCCAACGAGACGCCGAAACCGGGCGACAAGATCTTCGCGTCGACCAGCTTCACGCTCGCCGCGCGGCCGGCCGACTCGCTCACGGCGGCGGAGACAGCGGCGAAGGCCGCCGGCTATGCGGTCGTCTCGCTCGGCGACCGCGTCGAGGGCGAGGCGCGCGAGGTCGCCGCCGCGCATGCGAAGCTCGCACGCGATCTGCGCGACCGGCGCAAGCGCGCCGTCATCATGTCCGGCGGCGAATTGACCGTGACGATCCGCGGCCAGGGCCGCGGCGGGCCGAACCAGGAATATGCGCTGGCGCTGGCCGCCGGGATCGCCGGCATGCCCGGCGTCGCCGCCATTGCCGGCGACACCGACGGCACCGACGGCGGCGGCGGCGACGCCACCGACCCGGCCGGCGCCTTCGTCGACGGCACGACCGTCACGCGGGCGCAATCGCTTGGTCTCGATCCTGCCGCGTTCCTCGCCGACAACGATTCCACGGGCTTTTTCTCCCGCCTCGGCGACCTGCTCCAGCCCGGCCCGACCTACACCAACGTGAACGACTTCCGCGCCATCGTCGTTGACACACCTTGACCCCCCGCGCGACAAACCGCGCATTCGAAACCGACGGCCCGTGACCGCATTGGCTTTCCCCTCACCCCGGCATGTCCTGAAATCGTTTGCCCGCGTGCTGGCGCCTGCCCTGCTGTTCGTGCTGGTCACCGCGCTGCCCGCGCACGCCGACTTCCGCCTCTGCAACAACACCGGCAGCCGGGTCGGCGTCGCCATCGGCTACAAGGACGCCGAGGGCTGGACCACCGAGGGCTGGTGGAACATTTCGCAACGATCCTGCGAAACCCTGCTGCGCGGCGCGCTGGTTGCGCGTTACTATTACATCTACGCGGTCGACTACGACCGCGGCGGCGAATGGTCCGGCCGCGCCTTCATGTGCTCGCGCGACAAGGAGTTCACCATTCGCGGGACCGACAACTGCCTGGCGCGCGGCTATGACCGCACCGGCTTCTTCGAGGTCGATACCGGCGAGCAGCGTTCCTGGACGGTGCAGCTGACCGACACGGCGGAACAGGGACCGGGCCGAACGCTGCTGCCGCCGGGCGCGCCGCCGCTGACGCCACCGCGCGGCACGCGGCCGCCGATCAATCTGCCGCCGCCACCCGGACCACCGCCACCGCCGGGAGCACCGGAGGGCTTGAAAAAATGAGACGTCTGCGCCGCACCAAGATCGTCGCCACGCTCGGACCCGCCTCGTCGAGCCCGGAGATGATCGGCAAATTGTTCAATGCCGGCGCCGACGTCTTCCGCATCAATATGAGCCATACCTCGCCCGACCGCATGCGCGAGATCGTCGCCATGATCCGCGGCGTCGAGCGCGACAATGACCGGCCGATCGGCATCCTCGTCGACCTGCAGGGCCCGAAGCTCCGCCTCGGCACGTTCAAGGGCGGCTCGGCGATCGTGAAGAGCGGCGACACGTTCGAACTCGACAGCGATGCGACGGAGGGCGACGCGACGCGCGCCTATCTGCCGCATCCGGAGATTTTCGCCGGCGTGGAGCCAGGGCACACGCTGCTGATCGACGACGGCAAGGTGCGCCTCACCGTCACGGCGGCGCAGCCCAAGCGCATGGTCACGCGCGTCGAGATCGGCGGCAAGCTGTCCGACCGCAAGGGCGTGAGCCTGCCCGACTCCACCATTCCGTTCTCCGCGCTCGCCGAGAAGGACCGTACGGACCTCGAAGCCGCGCTCGACGCCGGCATCGACTGGGTCGCGCTCTCCTTCATCCAGCGCCCGGAAGACATCGCCGAGGCCAAGAAGATCACGCGCGGCCGCGCGGTGGTGATGGCCAAGATCGAGAAGCCGCAGGCGGTGAACCGTCTGTCCGAGATCATCGACCTCGCCGATGCGCTGATGGTGGCGCGCGGCGATCTCGGCGTCGAGATGCCGCTCGAAAAGGTGCCGGCCGTCCAGAAGCAGATGACGCGCATGGGCCGCGCCACCGGCAAGCCGATCGTGGTGGCGACGCAGATGCTGGAGTCCATGATCAGTTCACCGGTGCCGACGCGCGCGGAAGTCTCCGACGTCGCGACCGCCATCTACGAGGGCGCCGACGCCGTGATGCTGTCTGCCGAATCCGCCGCCGGACAGTATCCGGTCGAAGCGGTATCGATGATGAATCGCATCGCGCGCGAGACCGAGAGTGACCCGATCTATCGCGGCATCATCGATGCGCAGCGCGCCGTGCCGGAGCCGACCGGCGCCGACGCCATCGCCGACGCCGCGCGCCACATCGCCGACACGCTCGACCTCGCCGCGGTGATCTGCTGGACAGCGTCCGGCTCGACGGCGCTGCGCGTCGCCCGCGAGCGCCCCCGTCCGCCGGTCGTGGCGCTGTCGCCGAACATGTCGACCGGGCGGCGGCTCGCCGCCGTCTGGGGCGTGCACTGCGTCGTTACCGAGGACGCGCACGACCAGGACGACATGGTCGAGCGCGCCTGCCGCATCGCCTTCAAGGAAGGCTTCGCCAAGGCCGGGCAGCGGGTGATCATCGTCGCCGGCATGCCGCTCGGGACGCCAGGCGCGACCAACATGCTGCGCATCGCCTATGTCGGAGCGGACGTGACGGGGGATTGAGGGCCGATCTCCGACCGGTCGTGGCCGAATGAAACTTCCCGGCCTGTCAGCCGTTGGCTATGTTGCGCATCCGGCAGAAAGGGCTTACCCCAAACGCCGATTGTGCGAGCCGATAAACCGACCGTGACCAATCCGATGCCAAATCTCGACGGAATGCGCATCCTCGTCGCCGAGGACGAGAGCCTGATCGCGCTCGACCTGGTGCGCGCGCTCGAGGACGCCGGCTGCACGGTGATAGGTCCGGTCAATCGAATCGAGGACGTTCCTCCGTTGGCCAAATCGGAGCAGCCGGACGGCGCCCTGCTCGACGTCAACCTGCGCGGCAGCCAGATTTTCGACGTGTTGCCGGAATTGCAGAGCCTCGGCATCAAGGTCGTGCTGACGTCGGGCTATGACGATGCAACTCTGTTTCCGCCAGCCTATCGCGGCCTGCCGCGGGTGACGAAGCCCTTCGACGAGCGATCGCTGCGCCAGGTCTGCGCCGCCAATTTCCGCGCCACCCAGAACTAGCCGAGCGCGCGTCCGGACACGGGCGGCGCTTCCGGCGCGAGCTTGGCCGGTCCGATCCCGAATTGCAGCGTGCAACGCAACCCATCCGGATCGAAATCGAGCACCGCGCTGCCGTCGAGGTCGTAGCTGACGACGCGCTCGATCAGCGTCGTGCCGAATCCGGTCTTCTTGCGAGGCGCGACCTGCGGGCCGCCACTCTCCTGCCAGAGCATCCGCACCATTGCGCCGGCATCCGCCTCGCCGCGCTCCCAGCCGAGCACGACACGGCCGGCCGCCGACAGTGCGCCGTACTTGGCGGCGTTGGTCATCAATTCGTGCAGCACCATCGACAGCGGCACCACCGCCTGCGACGGCAGCAGGAGCGGCGGCCCCTGGAGCGCGACGCGCTCGCGATAGGGCGCGACGATCTCGGTGAGGAGCTGGGTCAGTTCGACGCCGCCCCAGCGTGTCTTGGTGAGGATGTCGTGCGCGAGCGCCAGCGCCCGCAGGCGGCCGGCGAAGCGCTCGTTAAAGGTGTCGAGCGACCCCGCATTGCGGAGCGTCTGCGCCGCCACCGATTGCACGATGGCGAGGATGTTCTTGACGCGGTGATTGAGCTCCGCGACCAGCATGGTCTGCTGCTCTTCGGAGCGTTTGCGCGCTGTGATGTCGGTCAAGGTGACGATCGAGCCGACCGCGGTCTTGGTCTCGTCGAGCAGCGGCCCGGCGCTGAGCAGGAAGGTGCGTCCGGCGGCGACGTCGCGACCGCGCAGGCGCACCTCGATGCCGTGGAACGGCCGCGAGGCGAGCAGCGCATCGAGCCGCGCCGGCGAGCGTTCGAGCATGGCGCCGTGAGAATCGTCGGCGCCTTCGAGCGGGAAGGAGTGGGAGAAGGGTCGTCCGACCGGCGAGCCGCCGGCGAGCAGTTCGGCCGCGTCGCTCGCATGCGTCACCCGCCCCGCCGGATCGAGCACGAGGATCGCCTCGGTCGCCTGCTCCAGGATCGAGCGCGCGAAGCGCTCGGCGACGGCGATTTCCTCGGCGCGCCGGTGCACCGAGAGGTCGGTGATCGTGACGAGCGTCGCGGGATGGTCACCGAGCGCGATCGGCCCGGCCCAGACCGACACCGGCAGCACCGCGCCGTCCGGACGCGCGAGATTGCATTCGTGGCGGCCCGCGGCAGCCTTACCCTGCGCCGTGTCGAACACCGGGCAGCCGTCCTCGAACAATCCGGTGACGTGCGAGCCGACCAGGCTCTCGATCGGACGCCCGCTGAGCTCCGCGAGGCGCCGGTTCACGTAGAGCAGTGTGCCGTCGGCGCTCATCGTCAGCGCGCCGTCGCTCATGCGATCGACGAGCACACGGTACGGCTCATCGGCGCCGGTCAGGGTGACGATCTGCGGGCCATTGCGGCCCTGCACGACCACGGCATCGACCGCACCCTGATAGATGGCGCGGACGGTTTCTTCGGCCTCGAACGAAGAAATATCGGTGTCGCGGTCGGGCGAAGACACGTTGCGGCTCAGGCTGGCGCTATGTCGAGACCGACGAGGACCTTCTCGACGTTCGACAGGTCGCCGATGATCCGCTTGAGCGGCTCCGGCAGGTGGCGGATCAGCGTCGGAATGGCAACGATCTGGTCGCGCTGCGCCAGCGCCGGATCCTTCATCAGGTCAATAACCGTGATCGTGTAACGGCCCGGCAGGTGCGCCTCGCAGATCTTTTTCAGATTGGTCATCGCCGCCATCGACTTCGGAGTTTGGCCGGCCACGTAGAGCCTGAGATTGTAGCCGTCGGTCATCGTCTCGCTCATTTCACGGATTCCGCAGTCTTGAGGGCGTCACGGTTGGCGCTGCGATTGTCGGTCATGGCGCTGCGGTCGTCGGCGAGGCGCTGCTCGCGCGTCGCCGCCTCGACGTTGAGCAGCTTCGACTCCGATTCCTGCGCGGCAAGCTCGGCATTGAGCGCTTCGATCTGCGCGGCGATCTGCCGACGCTTGCGCTCGATCTCACGCGCGCGGCGCTCGATCTCCTGCTCGCGCACCAGCTTACTGGCGCGCTCCTTTGCTTCCTGCTGCAGCCGCGCTGAGCCGGTGAGGACGCCTTCCGCCCCGACATAGACGTCGCGCAGACGGATGCCGTCGCGCGTGATCAGGAACTCGCGGACCTGGTTGGAATGGGCAATGCCGCGCGCCTTGAGGAGATAGAGCTCGCGATTGTGCTCACCGTTGCTCTCGCGATTGTAGAGGAGCAGCCAGGCGTCCATCAGCGAAGAAATCTGGATTTCGGTCGTCGCGCTTTCGTTCTTGCCGTGAGTCAGGTTTGTGAACACGGCCGTGACGTCGCGCGCCTTCAGGAAGTCGACGAGGCGGAGAACCATCGCGTGCACGTCGCCGGTGACGCCGGCGCCCATCAGCGCCGACAAGGGATCGACCACGACGCTGCTCGGATCGAACAACTCGACGTCGCGATGCATCGAGGCGAGATGCGTCTCCAGCCCGAACAGGCTCGGCCGCTTGGTCGAGAACATCAGCAAACCCTGATCGACCCACTTCTGAAGGTCGAGCCCGACCGAGCGCATGTTGCGGGTGATCTGCTGCGGCGATTCTTCCATGCCGAAATAGATGCAGCGCTCGCCGCGCGCGCAGACCGAATTGGCGAAATGCGCGGCCGCTGTCGACTTTCCGGCGCCGGCCATGCCGGAGATGAGCACGCTCGAACCGCGATAGAAGCCCTTGTCTTCCAGCATCGCATCGAGGTCTGGAATGCCCGAGGTCAGCCGTTCGGTCGAGGCGTCGTGCGCCAGCCCCGCCCCGGTGATCGGCATCACAGTGATGCCTTCCTGGTCGATGATGAAGGGATATTCGTTGGTGCCGTGCGCCGAGCCGCGATACTTGACGATGCGCAGGCGGCGCGTCGCGAGCTGGTCGTGCACGCGATTGTCGAGCAGGATGACGCAGTCGGAGACGTATTCTTCGAGCCCGTGGCGGGTCAGTGCGCCGTCGCCGCGCTCGGCGGTGATGATGGCAGTGACGCCCTTCTCCTTCAGGAATTCGAAGAGGCGGCGCAGCTCGGCGCGCAGCACCGCCATGTCGTCGAGGCTGCCGAACAGCGTCTCGATCGTGTCGATGACCACGCGCTTGGCGCCGATCGAGTCGATGGCGTAGCCGAGGCGGATGAACAGACCCTCGAGATCGTATTCGCCCGACTGCTCGATCTGGCTGCGGTCGATGTGGATGTGGTCGACCGCGAGCTTCTTTTCGGCGATCAGCCTCTGCAGGTCATAATTGAGCGAACCGACGTTCTGAATGAGGTCGTGCGGGTGCTCCTCGAAGGCGATGAACACGCCCGGCTCGTTGTAATCGACGACACCCTTGTAGAGGAACGTCATCGAGAACAGCGTCTTGCCGCAGCCGGCCGTGCCGCAGAGCAGCGTCGGGCGCCCCTGCGGCAAACCGCCATGCGTGATCTGGTCCAGGCCGTCTATGCCGGTCGGCGCCTTGGCGATTGTCGGCAGGTCGGATGTCTTGACGTCGGCTTTCACCGGGCCCCCCTACTCCAAACGCGGCGGCGCGTTACGCCGACGGCGACCCGAAAGCCGCGAAACTTGACCCCTTAGGCTCCAGAACGCGGTCGCGAGTTTCCGGTTCCATCCGGTGCGAGCTTTTTCACTAAAGACGCGCACGCGCTGTGGTTTCGCTAGCGCGGGCGGTGAGCGCCCGTCTGTCAGCGGGCGTACCGAGCGTTATCCCGGCATCGCCCGGCTTTCGCTTACGACACGGCCATCCGCGAAGGTCAGGACCCGGTCGCACAGCGCCAGGCTTTCGGCACGGTGCGCGATCAGAACGATCGCCGGCCGCGCGGCCAGCGCCCGCAGCCGTTCGAGGATCGCCCGCTCGCCGGCCGCGTCGATGGCGCTCGTCGCCTCGTCGAGGATCAGGATGCGGGGCTGGCGCAGCACCGCGCGAGCCAGCGCCAGCCGCTGTCGCTCGCCGCCCGAGACCAGAGTGCCGCGCTCGCCTACGACGGTTTCGAGACCAGCGTCCATGCGGCGGACGAGGTCGGCCGCGCCGGCGATCTCGAGCGCTTGCCACATGTTGTCCTCGCTGGCCTGCGGCGCCATCCAGGCCAGGTTGCGGCGGACGCTCTCGTGAAACAGGAAGGCGTCCTGCGCCACATAGGCGATGCGGGCGCGCCACTGGTCGAGGGCGGTCGCGGTCAGAGGCGCGCCGCCGGCAATGATGCTGCCCTCCTGCGGCGCCAGAAGTCCGGCAAGGAGATCGGCGAAGGTCGTCTTGCCGGCGCCGGATGCGCCGGTGACGCCAATGCCCGCGCCCGGCGGGATGATCAGATCGAGCGCAACGACGCCACGTTCGCCCGCGTCGCCGTCGCCATGGCGATAGGTGACGGCGCGGAATTCGACCGGTCCGTCTGGCAGCGGCGGCGCTTGCGTATCGGCGGCGTGCGCGCGCGGCAGCGCCGCAAGCTCCGCTTCGAGCGCGCGCATGCTGGCGTAAGACGGCAGCAGCCGCGCCAGCGCCTGCACGTCCTGATGCACATTCATCGCCGGCCCGGTCATGCGCATGACGACGAGAACGAGCGCGATCAGCGTTGCCGAGGTGGCATGGAAGAGGCCAAGCCCCGCGAGCACGAGCAGCCCAGCCGCGACCATGGTCAGGATCGTGGTCGCGGCCCGCATCAATGCCTGCCGCTTGGCGTAGTCGATCTGACGCGCCGACACCTGATCGATCGTGCGGCGGAATTCCGACAGGAAGGCGGGCTGGAGGTTCTGGCCGATTGCGAGCTTCAGACCACCGAGAAACTGCGACGTGGTCTCCATGAGCGAGACGTTGCCGCGGGTCATGTCCGTGCCAAGGCCGTAGGCGCGTCGGACGAGCGGAAGCAACATGACAGCGAGCGCGCCGAGCATGGCCAGCACGGCAACCATCACGAACGGCGCCAGGGCGGCGACGAGGATGCTCAGCGCGACGAGCATGGTGGCGCCGACCGCGATCCGCAGCAGCATGCTGGCGGCCGCGCCGACGCCCTGTATCTCGCTCATCAATTGCGTGATGCGCGCATGACGCAAGTGCATCAATTGCGGCCAGGAGGCGGAGGCGAGCCGATGGGCAATCCGCAAGCGCAGTGTCTCGGCAAAACCGATCTGCAGACGCGCCACCCTGAGGTCGCGGATCGCGAAGACGGCAGCGCGCGTCGCAACGACGACGCCCAGAGCAAGCATCAGCAGGGCAAGGCGGCTCATCTGCGACTGAACGCCGAGGAGCGCGAAAGCATGATCGGCTGCCCGTTCGAGCCGTCCCGACGGCGCAGCCGGCGCGGCGGGTGAAATGACGATGCCGAGCAGCGGCACGATCAGGGCAAGGCCGACGCCCTCCAGGACCGCGCTGCCGGCGACGAAGGCGGCGGTGACGCCGCCGCCGCGGCCGGCATAGGCGACGAGATCGCGCAACAAGGCCAGCGCCGCGCGGCCCCCGCCGGTGATGCGATCCTGCGATGTGCCCATGCGCCCGTGCATGGCGGATTGTGCCATCCTCTCGTCCACGACTGCAATCGGCGGTTGCTTTTCCTCCCCTTGGCACGGCGCCCGCCCGTGCTATGTCCACCCCCTCTTTCGCCCGGGAATTCAAAGACGTGACCTCGCCTATGCCGGCCGCCTCCCTCGCCGCTCAAGCCCTGTCGCGCAGCCGGTTGATGATGGCGCTGCTGTTGCTCTGGCTCGCGGGCAACGCGCTCCGCCTCACCATCCTCGCAGTGCCGCCGGTCATTCCGCTGATCCATGACGAGCTGACGATGTCGGCGACGCAGGTCGGCATCCTGACCGGCCTGCCGTCGCTGTTGCTCGCGCTCGCCGCGGTGCCAGGCTCGCTGATCGTGGCCAAGCTCGGCGTGCGCTGGGCGCTGGTCGTCGGCCTGCTCGCGACCGCAATCGGCGGCGCGCTGCGCGGCCTGTTTCCGGATATCGGGTGGCTCTATGCGATGACCATCGCCAGCGCCGCCGGCGTCGCGGTGATGCAGGTGACGATGCCGTCGGCGGTACGCGCCTGGGTGCCGGACCGCATTGCCTTCGCCACGGCGGTCTACACCAACGGGCTCCTGATCGGCGAAACTTTGCCCGTCGCGCTGACGATCCCGTTCGTGCTGCCGCTCGTCGGCTCCTGGCAATGGGGCTTCGTGTTCTGGAGCGTGCCGGTCGTCGTCATCGCGCTCGTCACCTGCGTGTACGCGCCGCCGCCCGCACCGATAGTGGGCGCGCCGGCCAAGCGCCGCTGGTGGCCCGACTGGCGTAACCTGCTGATCTGGCGGCTCGGCGTGATGCTCGGCACGGTCAACGCCGTCTATTTCGCCACCAACGCCTTCATTCCCGACTATCTACGCGCGCACGGTCAGGGCGATTGGATCAGCGCCGCGCTGACCGGCCTCAATGCCGGACAGTTGCCTTCCTCGGCGATCCTGCTCGCTTTCGCGAGCCGCCTTCAGCTCAAGGCCTGGCCGATCATGGCCGTCGGCGTGCTGTGCATTGCCGGTACGGCCGGCATCGTGTTCGGCTCGGGCCCGGTCGTCGTCGCGGCAGCGAGCCTGATGGGCTTTTCCGCCGCCTCGATCCTCATCCTCGTGCTGGCGCTGCCGCCGCTCTTGAGCCCGCCGGACGACGTGCACCGCGTCACCGCCGCGATGTTCACGATCAGCTACACCTGTGCGGTCATCATCCCGATCATCAGCGGCGCGCTCTGGGACGTCACCGGCGTCGCCGCACTCGCCTTTGCTCCGATCGCCGTATCGGGTCTACTGCTGATCCTGCTGGCGCCTGCCATCAATCATGTGCGCCCCGCGGAGGGTTGAAAAATGCGTCCCATCCCGATCGGTGCGACCGGCATCTTCACGCTGCGCGTCATGCCGAACCATCTCGCCAACCAGTTCAAGGACGCGATCCTGCCGCAGGTCTTCGCGACGCCGATGATGGTGACGATCATGGAGAATGCGGCGCTCAACGCCATCCGCGATTATCTCGAACCGGGCGAAAGCGCCGTCGGCACCGTGGTCAATGTGCGCCACCTCGCGGCGACGCCGGTCGGGCATCAGGTGACGGCGACCGCGACGGTGACCAAGGTCGACGGCCGCCGCATCGAATTCGACGTCAGCGCCCGCGACGAGATCGAGGAGATCGGCGTCGGTACGCATGAGCGCATGCTCGTCGACATGGCGCGGCTCAGCAACAGACTGGCGGCGAAGAAGCGCGGCTGAGATCGCGCAATCGCGTCGAAGGAACACGACAGGGAGAAACGGCGACATGCCTGAAGCATTGGTGCGCGGCGTCCACATCAATTACGAGCTCATCGGCACGACGGGCCCGTTCATCGCCCTGACGCCCGGAAGCCGGCGCGGCTATGGCGAGCTCGTCGACCTCGCCAGGACAATCGCCGCGCGCGGCTACCGCGTGCTGCTGCACGACCGGCGCAATTGCGGCGCCTCCGACGTCGCCTTCGACGGCTCGGCGTCCGAGCACGAGGTGTGGGCCGACGACCTCTACGCACTCGGCCAGCAGCTCGGCGCCCTGCCCATGTATGTCGGCGGCTCCTCGGCCGGCGCGCGGCTCGCCATCCTCTACGCGATCCGTCATCCGAAAGGGCTGCGCGGACTTCTCTTGTGGCGCGTCACCGGCGGCCAGGAGGCCGTCGACAAGCTGTCGCAGAACTATTACGGCCAGTACATCGCGCTCGCCCGCGCCGGCGGCATGCAGGCCGTCGCCGACAGCGAACATTTCGCCGAATGTATCAAGGCGCGGCCGGCGAACCGGCAGCGCCTGCTCGCCGAAAATGTAGACGCCTTCATCGACGTGATGGCGACCTGGCGCGCCAAGTTCCTGGAGTCGGCGACGCTGCCGATCGTCGGCGCGACCGAAGCCGACCTCAACGGAATAAAGGCCCCGGCCTGCCTCATCGCCGGCAACGACGTCATCCACACGCCGGCGACCGCGCGCAAGGCGGCGAAGTTGCTGCCCAACAGCGAACTGCACGAGGACGTCGTCGAGAAGCGCGCCGACGACAATCTGCTCAAGGAATGGGACCGCAAGGAATGGCGCGCGGCCGAAACGAAGATCGCGGCGCTGTTCACCGATTTCCTCGACCGGGCCGAACGCGCCCGCGCGGCCTGACGCCGCGCCCATAAATTAAGGGAAGGAACGCTGCAATGAGCCTCAAGATCCGCCGGGTGGTGACCGGGCACACCGCAAACGGCCGCGCCAAGGTCGAGATCGACGAGATCGCGACCAACGTCATATCGAACCGGCCCGGCGCCTCGTCCTGCGTTGTTTGGTCAACCAAGGGCTTCCCGGTCGACAATGACGGCTTCAACGATCCGACCAAGGCGTCGTTCAAGACGACGGTCGACAACGGCACCGTGTTCCGCATCGTGCGCTACGAGCCCGGCGTCACGCCGCGCAATCACCGTACCGACTCGATCGACTACGCCGTCGTCATCTCCGGCGCCATCGAGATGGAGCTCGACGACGGCGTCGTGGTGAAGCTCAAGGCCGGTGACGTGCTGGTGCAGCGCGGCACCATCCACAACTGGGTCAATCGCGGGCCTGAGGTCTGCGTCGTCGCCTTCGTGCTGGTCAGCGCCAAGCCGGTGACGGCGAACGGCAAGCCGCTCGACGCCGTCGGCTGATCGGCACGATCACTGCGGCTCGATGCCGGCGGCCTTCACTGCCGCTTCCGTCGCCTTCACGCGGGCGCGGAAGAACGCCTGTGTCTCAGCGGCGCTGCGCTTGTCCGGCATGTAACCATCGCGCTGCATGACCTTCGCCACGGCGGGCTCGAGCAGCGCCGCGTGGATCGCCGCGTTGAGCTTGTCGACGACCGCGTCTGGCGTCTTGCCGGGCGCGAAGAACATGCCCCACGAGCCCTCGACGAAGTCCGGCAGGTACTGCTTCATCAGCGGCACGTCGGGGAAGGCCGGGAACGGCTTCGAGCCGGTGAAGGCGAGCGCACGCACGCGGCCGTCCTTGAGAAGCCCCATCACCGACGGCGGCGTCACGAACATCATCTGCACACTGCCGCTCAGGAGGCCATTCATCACCTCCGACGCGCCCTTGTACGGCACGTGCTGCATGGTGATGCCGGCTTTGCGCGCGAACAGCTCGGCGCGCAGATGCAGTTCGTTGCCGACACCGGGTGAACCGTAGAGCACGCGATTCTTCTTGGCGTAGTCGATAAACTCCGGCACCGATTTGATCGACGACTTGGAGTCGACCAGCATGAAGATGCCGTCGAGCTCGCCGATGGTCGCGATCGGCTTGAGATCGGTCAGCACGTCATAGCCGAGCGACTTGTAGATGTACGGCGTCGGCGCGATCGAGGACGACGAAAACAGCAAGGTGTAGC
>JBQCFB010000107.1:0-4108 GCA_051959715.1 Pseudolabrys sp. | reverse complement strand
GCGTTTGCGTGTCCGATCGATCCGGTGCGGTCGCCGGCCTGCGCCGACACCGCCGCGATGCAGAGAAAGGCGAGCGCGCCGCCGGCGCGCAGAGCCTTGTGTGTACGCTTGAACATTTTGTTGTGACCCCAGTCCCTGTCGTGGGGTCACATGTCGCATGAAGCTTTTGCGGTGCCGCTAAATGGAACAACGCGATTTGAAATCAAACAAACTCAAGTGCGATGCGAATGCGCGACAATCTCAAATCTAATTCGTCTAAAAAGTGAGCCTTTCGCAGTTGAGTAAAATTGTCTGCATTCACCTCCTAACGTTTGCAACGGCGCGCGATTTCGCGCACCCGGAACCCCGCCGTTTACCGTGATGATGGCGCCGCCGCGGCGCGCGTGGCGCCGAAAGCAGGCGAGCCGCGGCCCGTTTCCGGGCGCGCGGCTCGCGACAATTCGAGGCGTCTGGTTTACCGAAAAGAGAGGCTATTCGCCGGTGACGCTGTCTTCGATGAAATCGGGGTGCTGGAGGCGGGTGAATTCGACCGCGAAACCGTCCTCGATGTGGCGGACGACGCGCCCCTGCGTCTTGCCGATCGTGATCATGGAGCCGACCACCGGCCGCAGGTCGGGCGCGATCGAGACGGCGGCGCCGGACTGCGACAGATCGATGACCCGGCAGGCGACATTGACGCCGTTCGGCAGGATCAGGCGCGCCATCGGGTTCTTCGGGGTGAAGCGGCCGTGGCGGCGGTCTTCCGGCAGGTTGAGGATCTGGCGGTTGGCGAGCCAGGTGAGCTGGGCGGCGAGCTTGTCCCGCTTGCGCAGGGTCGCCGAAATCGACATGGCGAAGCCATTGTCGAGGATGCGGGCGATCTTGCCCTCGAGCCGGCCGAGATGGTCGACATAGGCGATGACCCGCTCGCCCGGGTGTCCGGCTACCGGCGCGACCAGCGCCATGCCGCCGGGCGACATGTCGACGACCTGGCACGGGAATTCCCGGCGGTCCGCCAGCATGTAGCGGCCGAGCAGGTTGACCTTGACGCGCTGATGCCGCCGGCGTTCTTGCGCCAGCGGCAGGATGCGGGGCTTATTCAGCGCCGTTGCAGCGGGCATATTCCGCACGTTCTCCGATTAGCGCCCACCGTATTGGTCTATTGTTAACGCGCGGTTGATTCAGCCGGTCCGCTCGCCGCTTGGCGTGGTCTCGCGGCCGCCGCGGTAGACCACGAAACCGTGCCTGACCCGGCTACCGAGCCCGGAGACGATACGGGGCGCATCGCCGCTGTCGTCGCCCAAATGCCGCAGGGTGCGCAGGGTCAATTGCGCGACCGGTTTCTCGCCGAGCCAGTAGGGCGGGCTCAGCGGTGCCATGACACCGAGGGCGCGGATGCGGGCGTGCCCGGCATGGGCGAGCGGCAGGATCAGCATCTCGACCTCCGTTTCCGCCCCGTCCGCGGTGCTGCCGAGCAGGCCGGCGATCGCGCCGACCGCCTCGTTGGTGACGACCGCGGTCAACTCCTCGATCTGGCGGCGGCTGTCGTCGTCGAACAGGGCGGTGAACTGCTCGCCCTTGATCTCGCGGCCGAACAGGGCGCAGACGCGCGTGCCGGCGAGCCGGAAGCGCAGCTCGTTCACGAAGTCGGCCGCCAGCATGAACGTGTCGCCGAGCGCCTGGCGGATTTCGGCCGGATCGATGTCGCCTCGTTCGGGCGCGGCGCGGTGCCTGCGGCGGTCGTTCCAGTAGTCGAGCACCAGAGCCGAGGATGCGTGTTTCATTTGCGTCGCCTCACCTGTTTCGTCGCGGGACGCTTGAGGCGGCGACCTGTCTCCGATCGGGACAGATGCGCGCTTTTGGCGTCGCGACGCCGGTGAGGCAGCGAACCGCGTGCCGCGGAGGGCCGCGGCGGCGGACGCGCGCAAGTTAGTGTTAAAAACGCGATCTCGTTGAACCGTCGCGCGGCGGCGTCTATTTGCATGAGTGAGACAAGCGACGCCGGGAGCTCCAGGCCCGGTCGTCGCAAACTGATGAGAGCCCGACCGCATTGGCGATGAGGGACGACCCCCGTCATCGCCCGAAGTTCGGCTCGAAGGAGGGCGAGAGCCCTCCTTTTCTTTTTTGCGGCAGGGACGGCGCCCGCGGACCGCGGCTTGCCCTCTCAACGGCAAGGGCGTAAGGCGGCGGCGCCCACCTGGACCCGTTCTCAGTGAAACGCGAGCCGCTCCTCAACGTCCCGACCGTCGTCGCCGTGCTGCTGGCGTCGTTCGCGTTCATCCACGCGGTGCGTACTTACGTGCTGACGGAGAACCAGGACATCGAGGTCCTGCTGCAATTCGCCTTTATCCCGGCGCGCTACGATGCGACCGCGCTGGCCGGCGGCTGGCCGGGCGGACTGGGCGCCGAGATCTGGACCTTCGTCACCTACGCTTTCCTGCACGCCAACTGGATGCACTTCGGCGTCAACGCGATCTGGTTTCTCGCCTTTGGCAGCGCGGTGGCGCGCCGTTTCGGCGCGATGCGCTTCCTTGCCTTCTTCGCCGTGACGGCGGCGGCGGGAGCGGCGCTGCATCTCGTCACGCATGCGGGCGAGCAGTTTCCGATGATCGGCGCGTCGGCCTCGATCTCCGGCACGATGGCGGCGGCGATCCGTTTCGTGTTTCAGCGTGGCGGTCCGCTCGGCATCCTGCGCGGCGGCGACGACGACGCCTATCGCGTACCGGCGCTGCCTTTATCCGGTGTGTTGCGCGATCCCCGCGTGCTGCTGTTCCTCGCCGTGTGGTTCGGCATCAACATCGTGTTCGGCGTCGGCAGCTTTCCCTCGCTCACCGGCGGCGAGTCCGTGGCGTGGCAGGCGCATATTGGCGGATTTCTCGCCGGGCTCCTGTTGTTTTCGTGGTTCGATCCGGCGCCGGATTTTCAGCAATCTGACGATTCCGCGGCAATCGACTCTTAATCGCTACCGCGCTGCAGCGCAGGATTGATTTGACGGAACCCGATGCGCGGCGTGATCGTTGGCGGTGACCCGGAGTCGCGGGTTATTCCCACGACAGACCGGTGAATGGGCGCGCGAGCCGTGAACGGTTCGTGGGTTTTCGGCTCCCCGCGCGGCGACAAGGGAGACTGCGATGAAGGTCATGGACATCCTGGCGGCCAAAGGCGGCAACAAGGGCGGCGACGTCATCGGCATCGAGCCCACCGCCAGCCTCGAGGCGGCGGCAAAGCTGCTATCGCAACATCGCATAGGCGCGGTGGTGATCCGCGGCGCCGGCGGTCGGCTCGCCGGCATCCTCTCCGAGCGCGACATCGTGCGGGCCATGGCGAGCGACGGCGCCGAGGCGCTGAAGCAGCCGGTCGCGCAGGTGATGACGCGCGACGTCGTCACCTGCGGTGAGAACGACACTTGCGCCGAGATCATGGAGCGCATGACCGCGCGCAGATTCCGCCATCTGCCGGTGGTGCGCGACAACACCCTGATCGGGCTGATCTCGATCGGTGACGTGGTCAAGCAGCGCGTCGACGAAATCGAGCGCGACGCTGAGGCGATGCGCGACTACATCCGCACGGCCTGACGTCCGCTGGAGATTATTTCGCCGCGCCGTGGGCGCCGAAGCTCGGCGCCGACAGCGCGGCGATGGCCTCGTTGATTCCGGTGATCGCCTTTTCCGTGGCGTCCATGCCGATGGCGATGGCGTCGCTGGCGCGCTGGAAATCGAACCAGCCGATCGTGCCGAGGCGCGGCGAGATCAGCACGTCCGGCGGGTCGCCGGCGAGCCGCGCGCGGGTGATGCGGTCCTGCATCACGTTGAAGGCTTCCACCATCACGGTCGGGATGCCCGGCCGGCCGCACCGGCCGAACATCTTGCGCGGCAGCGAGGGCTCGCGCCGGAACAGGCCGCGCAGGCCCGCGGCGCGAGGCAGGGCGGCGGCGGCCGCCTCGGCGAGATCGTCGTCGTCCGAGCCGTGGCTGGCGATGATCGTGCCGCGGCCGAACAGATCGGAATTGAGATTGACGGCGATGACGAGCCGCGCGCCGAGCGCGCGCGCCGCCGACACCGGTACCGGATTGACCAGTGCGCCGTCGACCAGCCAGCGGCCGCCGATGCGCACGGGCGGAAAGATGCCG
>JBQCFB010000106.1:0-10174 GCA_051959715.1 Pseudolabrys sp. | reverse complement strand
CGCGGCTCCCTATATCGCGCCAGTCTTTGCGTCCGCCACTCGGAATGGCGGGGTAGCTCAGCTGGTTAGAGCAGCGGAATCATAATCCGGAGGTCGGGGGTTCGAGTCCCTCCCCCGCTACCGAGTATCAGGTCGTGCCTTCGGCGCGCCCGGACGTAACGACACTCCTTCACCATCCGAGACGATGCGGCCGTCGTGCCGCGGCGGGCCGTGCCTCAGTTTGAAATCTGAGGAGCGCCATTTTCGGCCGCTATGTCAGACAGCTGTCTTGACCAGTGAATTGATCGGGACGGATGATCGTCCGTCACTAAGTTCCCACCGATTAGGTATCCAATGGCCGACGTTGGACCGCTGTTTGAAAAGGCGGACTTCGATCCAGAGACCATCGCGATTCTGGCCTCTGCCTACGAAAAAGCCCGCAAGTCTCTTCACGACAAAGGGCAGCCGCGGGTCGTCCAGGAGATCATCGCCGGCCGCATAATCGCGACCGCCAAGACCGGGGAGCGCGATCCCGACAAGCTCTGCGAGGCGGCACTTTCCGCCCTCGGCAACAAGGCGGTATTCGTTCGCTAGGCGGCGATCCGCTTTTTGCAGGGTCCACACTTTCTGGCGGGACCTTCGGCGGCATCAATTTCAAACTGACACACGACCCGGTCGTCACGCCGCCTCGATGCGCACCGGCTTGGCGCCCTCGTAGAGCACCATGCGGCCGAGCGCGTACAGCTTGTCGAGGTCGGAGGTGATGGTGAGGAAGTGATTGCCGGCGAGCTGGCCGACCTTGCTGGCGAAACGCACCGCGCCATAGGCGAGCAGGATCTCGGTCTCGCTGATGCCGCCGGGATAGAGGATCATCTGGCCGGGCGCCGGATAGCTGGTGTGGTTCTCGTAGCCGAGCCCGAAGTCGTGCTCGCCGAGCGGGATCCAGACGGCTTCACCGCTCCAGCGCACGTGGATGATCTTCTGCTCGTAGGGCAGGACCTTGCGCATCGCGGCGCACGTCTTCGGCGCCGCCTCCGTCTCGAAGCGGGCTTCGAAGGTGAACGGTCCCGCGGTGACGCGCGCTCTGTCCATCAGACTTGTCCTTCATGGCGCGTCGACCGCGCATGCCACGATATGGTCGGCGCGGTGACGCGCCAAGCCGTGCCCGCAAGCCGCCCGGCGCGCACCGGACCGAGCGCCGATTTCGTTCGAATCCGTAACACTCCTAAGGGTTTGTCCTGAGGGCGATCACCCTCGATTTTGCGCTGCATCAACCGTTTCCCACGTCACGCTCGTACTTCAGAAGCACCGGCGGTCATTTGAGGCCGCCGAGGAAATGGAGTGCAAGCCATGCGGCTTCCCAACGACAACAACGACCGTGTTCTGTTCGGCGCTCTCTCTGTCGGCGCGTTCGTGCTCGCCAGCACGATGCTGATGTCGCCGCAGGTCTCGTTCAGCTTCGGCGCGAGCCCGGCCTATGCCGCGCTCGCCGAGCCGGCGCAGCCGACCTATCATATGCAAGCCGCACACGGCCCGGTCCCGTCAGCGACGACCATCCACAAATTCGTCAAGGCCGCGGGTCCGATCGACATCGTGCGCGATCCCGCCGATCTGCCGCCGCCGGTCGGCAAGCGCGGTCCGGAGCGCGTCAGGGTCGATCTCGACACGGTCGAGGTCACGGGCAAGCTCGCCGACGGCGCCACCTATCGCTACTGGACCTTCAACCAGAAGGTCCCCGGTCCCTTTATCCGCGTCCGCGCCGGCGACACGGTCGAAGTGCATCTGAAGAACGAAGCCGACAGCACGATGATGCACAATATCGACTTCCACGCGGTCACCGGTCCCGGCGGCGGCGGCGTCGCCACCGAGACGGCGCCGGGCGACGCGCACGGCTTCGTCTTCACCGCCACCAAGCCCGGCCTCTACGTCTATCACTGCGCCATCCCAATGGCGGCGCAGCACATCTCCAACGGCATGTTCGGCATGATCCTGGTCGAGCCGGAAGGCGGCCTGCCGAAGGTCGACCACGAATATTACGTGATGCAGAACGAGCTCTATACCGACCAGAAGATCGGCGCGACCGGCGAGGTGACGCAGAATTTCGACAAGCTCGCCGACGAGCGCCCGGAATATTTCGTGTTCAACGGCGCCGTCGGCGCGCTGACGAAGAACAAGCCGCTGCAGGCCAAGGTCGGCGAGACGGTGCGCATCTTCTTCGGCAATGGCGGGCCGAACTTCACCTCGTCGTTCCACATGATCGGCGAAATCTTCGATCACGTGTATCGCGAGGCCTCGCTCACGTCGCCGCCGCTGCGCGACGTGCAGACGACCACGGTGCCGCCGGGCGGCGCGGTGATGGTCGACATGAAACTCGAAGTGCCCGGACAATATGTCCTCGTCGACCATGCGCTCAGCCGCGTGGCGAAGGGGCTGTCCGGCTCGCTCATCGTCACCGGTCCGAGCAACCCGGACATCTATGACGACGGCGGCGCGTGGAAGACCGCGCACGAAATGAGGCACTGAGTTCGAGAATGCCGGTGGCCGCCTCGGCGGCCGCCGGTTTTCACCAGAGCATCGCCATGTGGCAAGTCATCACCGCCGCGCCTGCCGACAAGGACGTGCAGGTCGCCGTCATCGACAGGGAGGGCGAGCACCCGCTCATCGCTCCGTGCCGGCGGACGTCCGACGGCTGGATCGACGCCGTATCGCGCCGCCGACTCGACATCCGTCCGACGCACTGGCGCCCCTGGCCCACGGAAAGCCAGAAGCATTGATGCAAGTGGTAATTCGCGTCTCCGCCGCGTCTTGGCCAGAATTGGCGGCGATGCTCGTCCGGAACCAACGCGGTTCATCTCTCATTGTCAGCGATCGGAGTGAGTGCGATGCCACGGTCCTCCGCGTCGATCACGCGTTTCCCCGGGCTCCGTCTCGGCCAGGCCAATGACAACAACTCGCCGTCCTTGAACTGGCGGCGCGGCCTGTGGCGGCTGTGGGTGCTCGCGTCGAGCGCATGGGTGCTCGGCTGGAGCGTCTACCTGACCATCTGGGCGCTGCGCTCGGGCTTCTCGCATTCCGGCGACCTGCTCGCGATCCCGGTGCTGCTGTTCGGGCCGCCGGTGGCGCTGCTGATCTTCGGCCTCGCCACGAACTGGGCCTTCCGTGGCTTCCTGCCGGACAAGCAGGAGCAGGACGACCTGCCGCCGGACTGAAGGCCGGCACGGTGCAGCGCCACCGTTGATGGTCGGCGGATCATCACAAGCACGTCACATTCCCAGCAGGCTCGCCCGGCCAAGGTTGCGGTCGGGCGGCGATGGAACAATTATGGGCTTGGCCCGTATATGGGCTTGGGGGGCCATGGCCTCGGCGGTCGCGCCACGGGCGCTAACCCGTTGAAAACGAAAACGGAGAGCGCGGATGGCGCGGAGCGCTACGTCGCCTGCATCGCAAGCTGCCGCTGCCCCGGTGCGCCGCGACGATCGTCGCGCGCATTGGCGCGAGGCGTTTCTGCGCGTGCGCGGCGAGACCGAGCGGCGCGCGGCGCACCTGTCGGCCGAAGACCAGATCGTGCAGTCGATGGCGGACGCCTCGCCGGCGAAGTGGCATCGCGCCCACGTCACCTGGTTTTTCGAGACGTTCCTGCTCGTGCCGCATCTGCCCGGCTATGCGATCTTCGACGAGCGTTTCCCGTTCCTGTTCAACTCGTATTATGTCGCCGCCGGCCCGCGGCATGCGCGGCCGCAGCGCGGCTTGATCACGCGTCCGAATGGCGACGACGTCACCGCCTATCGCGCCCATGTCGACGCCGCCGTGACGCGGCTGATCGAGACCGTCGGTGAAGCCGACGCGGCGCGTGTCTTCGAAATTCTCGAGATCGGTCTCAATCACGAGCAGCAGCACCAGGAATTGCTGCTGACCGACATCCTGCATGCTTTCGCGCAGAACCCGACCGATCCGGATTACGACACGAACTGGCAATTACCGAAGCCGGCGGCGGGGCCGCGCGGCTTCGTCGCGGTGCCGCAGGGCATCCACGCGATCGGTCACGACCAGAAGAGCTTCTGCTTCGACAACGAGCTGCCGTTCCACGACGAGCTCATCCCGAATGTGCGCATTGCGCGGCATCTCGTCACCAACGCCGAGTGGATCGCCTTCATCGAGGCCGGCGGCTACGAGACGCCGTCGCTCTGGCTCTCCGACGGCTGGACGACGGTGCAGAATGAAGGCTGGGACGCGCCCGGCTACTGGCGCAAGAAGGACGGCGCCTGGCACACAATGACGCTCGGCGGCCTCAAGCCGGTCGATCCAGCGGCGCCCCTGCTGCACGTCAGCTACTATGAAGCCGACGCCTTCGCCCGTTTCGCCGGCAAGCATCTGCCGAGCGAGGCGGAGTGGGAAGTGGCGGCGCGCGCCGGGCTCATGGCCGATGCCTTCGGCACGGCTTGGCAATGGACGCGCAGCGCCTATCTTCCGTATCCAGGCTATCGCGCGATCGAAGGCGCGCTCGGCGAATACAACGGCAAGTTCATGGTGAGCCAGATGGTGTTGCGCGGCTCGTCGCTGGCGACGCCCGAGGGTCACGAGCGTGTGAGCTATCGCAACTTCTTTTATCCGCCGGCGCGTTGGCAGTTCACCGGCGTGCGGTTGGCCGAATTTGTCTGACGCGTGACATTAGAGACGTAAGAGGCGTTTCATGGTTGCAGTTGCCCGGTCCCGCCGTCCGTCGCCGCCGCGCGAGGACCTCTCACCCTTCGCCGCCGACGTCATCGAGGGCCTCGGCGCCATGCCGAAGCGCATTCCGGCGAAGTATTTCTACGACGCGCGCGGCTCCGCGCTGTTCGAAGAGATTACCGAGCTGCCCGAATACTATCCGACGCGCTGCGAGATGGAGGTCCTGCGCGACAAGGCGTCCGAGATCGCATCGCTGATCCCCGAGAACGCCGCGGTCGTCGAATTCGGCAGCGGCTCGAACAAGAAGGCGCGGCTCCTGCTCGCGGCCGCGCCGCACATCACGGCCTATGTGCCGGTCGACATCTCGTCCGAGATGCTGGAAGCGGAAGCGGCGGAGCTGCGCGCCGATTTCCCCGGCCTCGCCGTGCTGCCGGTCGCCGCCGACTTCTGCTACCCGTTCGAACTGCCTGAGCCGGCGAAGACCGCGCCGCTGCGCGTCGGTTTTTTCCCCGGCTCGACCATCGGCAATTTCGAGCCGCACGAGGCGGCCGCGTTCCTGCGCAATGCCGGCAAGATGCTCGGCACCGGCGCGAAGATCATCGTCGGCGCCGACCTCGTGAAGCCGGTCGAGATCCTCAACGCCGCCTATAACGACGCGGCCGGCGTGACCGCCGCGTTCAACATGAACCTGCTCGCGCGCATGAACCGCGAGCTCGGCGCCAATTTCCGGCTCGAGTGCTTCGAGCACCACGCCTTCTTCAACCGCGAGCGCAGCCGCATCGAGATGCACCTTGCGAGCCTGAAACGGCAGAAGGTGAAGGTGGCCGGCGAGACGTTCGAATTTCGCGCCGGCGAGACCATCCACACCGAGAACAGCTACAAGTACTCGATCGACTCGCTCAGGGCGCTCGCGCGCGGCGTGGGCTGGCTCCCCGACGGCGTGTGGACCGACGCCAAGGGCTATTTCTCGGTGCAAGCCTTCACCTACGCGGACGAGCCGCCGCGCCCGCGCCCGGCGCCCTGACCTTTCCCTCGTGGCCTGCCTGCGCTAAGCCATCCGCCGCCCGGCCGCGACGCGCCGGATGGGAGAAGGCGTACACGCAATGAAGATTGTCGGTTTCGAAACAAGCGAAGGCGCGCGGCTCGGTGTGCTCGATGGCGACAATGTCGTCGATCTGCAGGCGGTCGACGCCTCCATCCCCGCCGACCTCGGCGAATATCTGCGTTCGAGCAATGGCGACCTCAAGCCGCTCGGCGACCTGGCCAAGAAGGCGCCCGCTTCGGCGCGCCGGCCGCTGGCGAGCCTCAAGTTCACGCTGCCGGTGACGAAGCCGGGCAAGATCATCTGCCTCGGGCTCAACTATCTCGACCATGTGAAAGAAGGGCCGCAGCGCGACAACATCCCGAAATTCCAGTCGATCTTCTTCCGCATGGCGTCGTCGCTGACGGGCCATCTGCAGCCGCTGATGCGGCCGAAGAAGTCGATCCAGTTCGACTATGAAGGCGAGCTGGTCGTGATCATCGGCAAGCGCGCCAAGCACCTCACGCTCGCCAACGCGACCGACTGCGTCGCCGGCTATGCCTGCGGCAATGAGGGCTCGATCCGCGAGTACCAGCGCCACACCACGCAATGGGGCATGGGCAAGAATTTCGACCGCACCGGATCGATCGGCCCGTGGATGGTGTCCGCAGACGAACTGCCGAAGGGCGGCAAGGGCCTCAAGATCCAGACGCGCCTCAACGGCAACACGATGCAGTCGTCGAACACCGATCTGTTCATGTTCCCGGTCGCGGAATCGCTCGTCTATCTCTCCGAAGGCATCACGCTGGAGCCGGGCGACATCCTGTTCACCGGCACGCCGTCCGGCGTCGGCCATGCGCGCAAGCCCGAGCCGGTGTGGATGAAGGCCGGCGACGTCGCCGAGGTCGAGATCGAGGGCGTCGGCACGCTGCGCAATCCGATCGAGGACGAGAAGTAAGCGCGTCCCGGCTTGACAGGGCCGGGAGCGCAACGTTCCCTGATACCGAGAACAAGCGCGGTCCACGCGCGAGGTGAGGGAGGACGTCATGAGGAAAATCTTGCTGGCGGCGGCCATGACGGCCGCCGTCGCCGTGTCCGGCATCCAGGCGGCGCACGCCGAATGGCCGAACGACCGGCCGATCCGCCTGCTGGTCGGCTTCGGCGCCGGCGGCGGCACCGACATTGTCGCGCGCATCATCGCGCAGCCTTTGTCCGAACTGCTGCACCAGTCGATCGTCGTCGAGAACAAGCCGGGCGCCGGCGGCACCATCGCCTCGAACGACGTCGCCAAGGCGGCGAAGGACGGCTACACCGCGACCATGATCAGCACCGGCCACACGATCTCGGCCGTGATGCTCAAGGCGCAGCCGTATGATGCCGTGAAAGACTTCGCCGGCGTCGCCATGGTCGCGAACTCAGGGTTCGTCGTCGTCGCGCGCAAGGACTTCCCGGCGAACGACATCAAGGGTCTCGTCGCGCTCGCCAAGGCCTCGCCCGGCAAGCTCAACTTCGCCAGCGTCGGCGTCGGCTCGACGCAGCATTTCGCCGGCGAGCTGCTGGCGCAGATGACCGGCATCAAGGTGACGCACATCCCGTTCCGCGGCACGCCGGCGCTGATGACCGCGCTGCTCGCGGGCCAGGTCGATTACGGCGTCGAGCTCGTGCATGCCGTGCAGGGGCAGGTGCAGGCCGGCAACCTGAAGATCCTCGCGGTCGGCTCGACCGCGCGCTGGCCGACCATTCCGGACGTGCCGACGGTCGCGGAGTCCGGCGTGCCCGGTTACGCGGTGGTCGGATGGTACGGCTGGGTCTATCCGGCCGGCACGCCGAAGCCGATCGTCGACAAGACCTACGCCGCCATCAAGGACGTGCTGTCGCGGCCCGCGGTGCGCGAGCAGCTCGCCAAGGCCGGCGCCGTCGTCAATCTCGTCGGTCCCGACGACTTCAACCGGCATCTCGCCGACGAGGTCGAGAAGTGGCGCAAGGTCCGCGATACCGCCGGGCTTGAACCAAACTAAGCGGGGGCACGTTGCCACCCGATCTCCGAGAATGAGGAAGACATGGCCGATCAAGTCAAAGTGCTCGTCATCTGCGGCTCGCTGCGCAAGGGCTCCTACAACGCCGCGCTGACGCGCGCGCTGCCGGAGCTGGCGCCGCCGGGAATGACCTTCGTGTCGGCGCCGCCCCACGACGCAATGCCGATGTACAATTCCGACGTCCAGGAAGCGTCGGGCTTTCCGCCGGCGGTGGAGGCTCTCGCCGCCGCGATCCGCGCGGCCGACGGCGTTCTCGTCGTGTCGCCGGAGTACAACTGGACGATCCCCGGGGCGCTGAAGAACGCGATCGACTGGGTGTCGCGCATGAAGGATCAGCCCTTCAAGGAAAAACCGGTGGCGATCCAGTCCTGCTCGATGGGTCCGCTCGGCGGCTCGCGCATGCAGTATCACATGCGCATGATGTTCACGTACCTCAACGCATTCATCTTCGGCACGCCCGAGGTGATCGTGGCGACGGCGCAGACGAAGTTCGACAAGGACCTGAAGCTGACCGACGAGACGACGCGCAAGTTCGTCCAGCAGCAGCTCGCCGGATTTGCGAGTTTCATCGCGCGGGTGAAGGCGTGATGCTGTCGTCACCGGGCTTGTCCCGGTGACCTCGCTTAGGAATGCACAGCCCGCCTAAGCGGGATGGCCGGGACAAGCCCGGCCATGACAAGGTTGAGCGTTGTGGGCAATCACCCCGCCGCCCGCTTCGTGAAAATCTGCGGCCGCATCTTCGGGTGGCACGGCATGGTGCGTGGCGCGTAGGGCGCCTCGGCGCCGAGCTCTTCCGCCGCATGCCAGGCCCAGCGCGGGTCCCACATCGCGCCGCGGCCGATGCAGATGAAGTCCGCCTTGCCCGAGGCGACGATGTCTTCCGCCTGCTGCGCGCCGGTGATGAGGCCGACCGACATTGTCGGCAGGCCGGTCGCCTTGCGCACCGCTTCGGCGAAGGGCGCGTTGTAGCCGGGCGCGAACGGGATCTTCTGGCGCGCGTCGACCTGACCCGACGACACGTCCATGTAGTCGCAGCCGAGCGCCTTGAGCTCGCGGGCGAACGCGATCGTGTCCTCGATCGTCGTGCCGCCGTCGACCCAGTCGACCGCCGAGACGCGGATGCCCATCGGCTTGTCCGAGGGCCATACCTTGCGCATCGCCTCGAACACTTCGAGCGGGTAGCGCATGCGCTTCGCGGCCGAGCCGCCATATTCATCGGTACGCTGGTTGGCGAGCGGCGACAGGAATTGGTGGATCAGGTAGCCGTGGCCGCCGTGCATCTCGATGACGTCGTAGCCGATGCGCTCGGCGCGCTGCACGCTTGCGACGTAATCCTTGATCAGGTCCTTCATCTCGGCCTGCGTCAGCGCGCGCGGCGTGTGCCAGCCTTCGCCGAACGGGATCGCCGACGGCGCGACGGTCTCCCAGGCGTTTTCTTCCTTGGTCAGCGGCTTGGCGCCGAGCGCCGGCGGCTGCGTCGAACCTTTTCGACCCGCATGGCCGATCTGGAGTCCGTGCTTGGCGACGCCGTACTGCTTGCAGAAGTCGATGACGCGCTTCATCGCCTTCTCGTTGTCGTCCGAGTACATGCCGGCGCACTTGTAGGTGATGCGGCCGACCGGATTGACGTTGGTCATCTCCGTCATCACCAGCGCCGCCGCGCCGAGCGAGAACTGGCCGAGATGCATCAGGTGCCAGTCATTGGCCGTGCCGTCGGTCGAGTTGTACTGGCACATCGGCGAGACGACGACGCGGTTGGGCAGCGTCAGGCCGCGCATGGTGATCGGCGAGAACAGCGCGCTGGTCATTTGCAGGTTTCCCCCTTGGAAAATCGGTCCGCGTGCGCGGCGCATTCAATTCGCACGTCTCGCGATGCGCGGCTAGAGGCTGTCGCCTGCGAGCCAGCGCGCGGCGTCGGCATCGATCGCAGCGAGCGCCGGGCCGTCGAGACCGGGCAGGTCGCGCTTCACCTGATAGCCCGCCTTCGACTGTAGATAGGCGAGATGGCGATAGCCTTCGGGGAACTGGGCGAGCAGCGCCGGGTCGAGCGTCACGCTCGCGCCGGGCGCGACCGTGTCGAGCCGGTCCTTCTCATAGGTGTGCCGGCGCAGCACGATGCCCCAGCGGTTGTCGCGCTTCTCGAGGAAGTCGTAGGCACGGCCCCAGCAGGTGACGTCGCACAGGACACCCTCGACCATGCCGCGCTGCGCGATCTCGACCTTGGTGCGGGCCATCGCCCGCGTGCCGGCGAAGTCGATCGTGGTGCCGCCGAGCATGTGATGGATGCGCGCGCCGCGGTCGTAGCCCTGCTGGCTGACGGCGATGAACTCCTCGAACGTGCCCTGGAACCAGGTTGCCCACATCCGCCCCTCGGCATGCCAGAGCGTGCGGAAGCGGTCCCACTGCCGCGCATCGCGCCACAGCACCCAGTTCTCGACGATGTCGCGGATGGCGAGGCGGTCGGCGATTT